>CAJBZC010000024.1 GCA_903959965.1 uncultured bacterium | reverse complement strand
TTCAACACCCCATTGGTCGAAACTAAACACATTCCAAATCACCCCCTGAACGAAGATTTTGTGTTCATAAGCGGCGATCAGGCTGCCCAGGACTTGTGGCGTGATTTTTTTGATCAACATGGAATTGGTTGGACGATTTCCTTCAAAAACTTTGAAAGGACTGAGTACATGTCTTTGATCTTCAATAAGATGTGAAAGTTCTGCCCGCACCTCGCCTTCTGTTTTCCCATTCATCAGGGCTTCTGTCTGGGCAAAGAAATTTGAGAGTAGCTTCTCATGATGGTCGCCCTCCGGATTGTGACTGATGGCCGGGGCGATGAAATCACAGGGAATCATCTGGGTGCCCTGATGAATGAGTTGATAGAAGGCATGCTGACCATTGGTGCCGGGTTCTCCCCAAATGACCGGACCGGTTGAATAACTCACTTTATGGCCGTTTCTGTCCACCTGCTTACCATTACTTTCCATGTCCCCCTGTTGCAGATAAGCCGGAAACCGGTGCATGTATTGATCATAAGGGAGTACAGCATGTGTTGGAGCTCCGAAAAAGTTGTGGTACCAGATGCCCAGCAGCGCCATGATCACGGGCATGTTTGAATCGAAGGGTGTGGTACGGAAATGTTCATCCATATCGTTTGCACCCTGTAATAAGTCCTCGAATCGATCATATCCGATGTAGAGCGCGATGGAAAGGCCGATGGCGCTCCACAGGCTATATCGGCCACCTACCCAATCCCAGAATTCAAACATATTCTCAGGGGAAATGCCAAAGGCCCTGACAGCGGTGGAATTCGTGGACAAAGCCACAAAATGTTTGGCAATAAATGTTTCATCCTGGGCGTGAGAGAGAAACCAACTTCGCGCCGTTTGGGCATTGGTCATGGTTTCCTGGGTGGTAAAAGTCTTTGAAGCCACCAGAAACAATGTTTCCTCCGGGTTTATTTTTTTGAGTGTCTCCACTATGTGGGTACCATCAACATTGGAGACGAAAAAAATCTCCATCTCCGGCTGCCGATATGGGCGGAGTGCTTCCGTAACCATCAGTGGTCCCAGATCACTACCTCCAATGCCGATGTTCACAATGGTTTTGATTCGCTTGCCCGTGTATCCTTTCCATGCGCCCGTGTGCACACGCTCACAGCAGTCGCGCATCTGTTCAAGCACCTTGCCGACGGCAGGCATCACATCCATACCCTCGGTCATTACAGGGCGTCCGGATCTGTTTCTGAGTGCCGTATGAAGCACGGCACGACCTTCGGTAGCATTGATGGCCTCCCCATTGAACATGGCATCTACCGCTGCACGCAGGTCGCAGGACTGTGCCAGCTTTGTGAGCAGAAACATCGTGTCTTCTGTGACGATGTTTTTCGAATAATCAAACAGGAAATCCCCAAATCGTAGACTGAACTTGTTGAACCGATCCGGATCAGCACTGAAGAGCGTCCTCATATGTGTATGACGCATCTGATCTTCAAAGTGTTTCGAAAGTTGATGCCAGGCTTCTGTGTTCGTGGGATTTATGCTTGGGAACATGGTAATATGTTGATGTCGTTGATAAGGGAGATGGTGCGTTCCACCATGGCTGGAGTGATGTCCAGGTGTAGTACCAGCCGAAACCTGCGCGGGGAAATGGCAAAGAATTCAATGTTGAAGGGACGGAGATAATCCATCAGGTCCTGAGGCTTCCAGGGCTGTCGCATCTCCGCTATGATGATATTCGTCTCCACCGGGAGGATGCTTTCAATGAACGGTTTCTGTGCTAAGGCTTCAGCTATGGCAGTGGCATGTCGATGATCTTCCGCAAGTCTGTTTACCTGGTGCTCAAGGGCATATTGCCCAGCAGCCGCCAGCATGCCGGCTTGGCGCATGCCACCACCAAAGACCTTCCGGATCCTTCGTGCCTTTTTAATGAAGTCGACATTGCCCAGCAACAGACTGCCCACTGGAGCACCTAGTCCCTTGCTTAAGCAAATTGAAATGGAATCAAACAGCCGGCCGTAGTCTCGAGGCTGATCTCCGGTTGCGATCAGGGCATTGAACAGACGGGCACCATCCAGATGCAAGGCCAGGCCATGGCGATCACAGACCGTCCGAATCCCTTCGATCTCTGAAAGAGCATAGCAGCTTCCACCTCCCCGGTTGGCCGTGTTCTCCAGACTCACCAATCTGCTGACTGCCTTGTGGACATCTCCGACCGTATTGATACCTTCCATCACCTGTGCTGCAGTGATTCGTCCCCGATCACCACTCAAAAGTCGAACAGAACATCCGGCATTGAAGGCGATGCCTCCTCCTTCATATTGATAGATGTGGGAATCATAATCGCAGATCACCTCATCCCCGGGTTGGGTATGGCATTTGATCGCAATTTGATTGGTCATGGTACCACTCGGACAAAACAGACCTGCTTGCATTCCGAACATGTCTGAAGCCTGTCTCTCTAAGGCATTGATCGAGGGATCTTCGCCAAAAACATCGTCTCCTAAAGGGGCCAGATGCATGGCATCAAGCATCCCGGGCGTCGGACGAGTTACCGTATCCGACCTATAATCAATTAGCATGTGGCGAAATTAAAAATGTCCAGGATATTTTTTTCGCGAAAGGCCTTAATTTTGTGGAAATTACGATGAGCAACATCTAAATGTATCAGGACTTATGACCATGCCTCTATGATTTTAGCTTGTGCCTGGTTATATTTGTCGAGCTACGAGACTCGTTACCGTTGATCGACACTACCTGAAACCGTTGCAAAGAGATCGAAACAAGATCTATCAACCCACATTGACATCGCCGAAAGGTCGATACTTAACAACGTATGAGGCAACTTAAGATAGCGACACAGATTACGAACAGGGATTCCCAGGCCGTTGAAAAATACCTGCAGGAAATTTCTAAGATCTCCATGATCACGCCGGAAGAGGAAACAACCCTTGCACAGCGGATCAAGATGCACGACCAGCGTGCCCTTGATAAACTGGTACAGGCCAACCTTAGGTTTGTGGTGTCAGTAGCCAAACAATACCAGCACCAGGGGCTTTCTCTGAGTGATCTGATCAACGAGGGTAACCTTGGTCTGATCAAGGCGGCACAGCGTTTCGATGAAACCAAAGGCTTCAAATTCATCTCTTACGCTGTTTGGTGGATCCGTCAGTCCATCCTCCAGGCTTTGGCTGAACAAGGTCGTCTCGTTCGTCTCCCTCAAAACAAGATTGGCACTTACAACAAGGCAAATAAGGCATACATGGCCTTCGAGCAGGAGCATGAGCGTGAACCTTCCACCGAGGAGCTGGCTGAATTGCTCGACATGAGCGAAACTGAGATCAATAACATCTTCCAAAGCAATACCCGACATACATCCCTGGACGCGCCTGTCCACGAAGCAGAAGATGTTGCCATGGGTGATCTGCTCCAGGGCGGCGATGTAACCGACGATGATGTGATCAAGGATTCTCTGCGCGCTGAGATCCGCCGTGTACTGAAATCCCTCAGTCCCCGCGAAGCAGAGATCGTCAATGCCTACTTTGGACTTGACGGTGAAAATGGTGTGACGATCGAGCAAATCGGTCAGAAATATGATCTGACCAAAGAACGGATCCGCCAGATCAAGGAACGAGCCATCAAACGCCTCCAGAAAGCTCGTTACAGCAATGCACTGAAAGCCTACCTGGGTTGACCCAGCAGGATACATGAATTACAGCCTCCGGATTTTCCGGAGGTTTTTTTTTGAACCCATGCGTGGATTGTTTGTTTAAGTTTTTATGCCCATCGATTTTTCCATTCTTCTCAGACCCGCACGCGATCTGGCCATGACCTCGATGATGATCTTCTTCGCAGCCTGCGAAAAGGAAATTACCATTGAGTTGGATCAACCTCCGGCCAGCCTGGTCGTGGATGCCTCCATCGAAAATGGACTTCCACCCGTGGTCATTCTTTCCAAAAGCCTGAATTACTTCTCGAAGATCAATCCGGAAATACTCTCTTCCTCCTTTGTCAGGGGGGCCTCAGTTACCATTTCCGATGGCAGGAAGACGGTAAGACTGAAAGAGGATTCCATTAGAAGGAATGGCGGATTGCCTGTTTTTTTCTACACCATTGACCCGGCCAGTCCCTCAAACCTGCTGATCGGAAGCGTGAATACGCCATATATACTCAACATCACTGCTGATGGAAAGATGTATACTTCGCAGACCACCATCCCTGCCATCACCCGTCGTATTGATTCCTTGTGGTGGGAGGAACTCAAAGGCCCCCGGGAGCCAGAAGATTCAAACAGCGTCCTGGTCATGATGCGGGGAACAGACAAGCCCGGGCTGGGCAGTTATATCCGCTATTTCACCAGTGTGAATCGTGGGGTTTTTCTGCCAGGATTCAACGCTGTCTTTGATGACCAGGTAATCGACGGATCCACATACACGGTTACCATCGACAAGGGATTTGATAAGAATGGTGATTTTGAGCCATCTGAACGTTATTTCAAGAGAGGAGATACGGTTACCCTTAAACTATGCGAGATCGATAAGTCATCTTATGATTTCTTTCGAACCATGGAGTTCAGTTTTCAGAGTGTGGGTAATCCCTTTTCAAGTCCGGTCAAGGTACTTGGCAACATATCGGGCGGAGCACTGGGCGCTTTTACTGGATATGCAGCCCAGTACCGCCAAATAATTATTCCCCGTAAATAGTATCTCGGATCGTTTGTAACAAAAGTGACAGATGATCTGAGCACATCATTGTATTTTTGCAAGCTTAATTCTGTTGTTCATGTCTACATCAACCATTGAAAAAGTTAGTTGTCTCATCATCGGTTCCGGACCTGCCGGGTATACAGCGGCCATCTATGCCTCCCGTGCGAATTTGAACCCTGTACTGTACCAGGGGATTCAACCTGGTGGTCAGTTGACCATCACGACGGAAGTAGAAAATTATCCGGGATATCCGGATGGGGTTCAGGGGCCTGAAATGATGGTCCAGTTTGAACAACAGGCTAAACGCATGGGTGCTGATATTCGATATGGGTTGGCCACCAAAGTTGATTTTTCAGTTCAGCCATATCGGATATGGATCGATGAGGAAAAAGAAATGCTGGCCGATGCTGTGATCATCGCCACAGGAGCCTCTGCAAAATGGTTGGGCCTGGAGAGTGAGCAGCGACTCAATGGCTATGGCGTAAGTGCCTGCGCTGTATGTGATGGTTTTTTCTTCAGGAATAAGGAAGTGGCCATTGTAGGAGCCGGGGATACTGCAGCAGAAGAGGCCCTCTATCTCAGCAAACTCTGTACCACCGTGCACATGATCGTCCGTAAAGGTCAGATGCGGGCTTCAAAGGTCATGCAGGATCGCGTACTGGCGACCCCCAATATCAAAATTTACTGGAATAGCGAAACGGAAGAAATTTTGGGTGAGCAAAAAACTGAAGCGGTGCGCATTCGCAACACCCAGTCAAATGAAAAGACGGTTATCCCGGTCAGCGGCTTTTTCGTGGCCATTGGACACCAACCCAATTCAGATATCTTTAAAGGTTGGCTGGATATGGATGAGGCAGGTTATATTCAAACCATCCCGGGAACTTCCAAAACCAATATAGAAGGTGTTTTTGCTTCCGGAGACGTACAGGATAAGATCTATCGGCAGGCCGTAACGGCCGCAGGCAGCGGTTGTATGGCCGCCCTGGATGCTGAAAGATACCTCGGGGCTAAGGGGCTGCACTAAACACGGAGCTAATCATACAGTTTATAAAACAAAGACGCCCGATCAAATGACCGGGCGCTTTCTTTTATTCTAATGGAATATC
>CAJBZC010000023.1 GCA_903959965.1 uncultured bacterium | reverse complement strand
GCCTTATCTCTTCTTTTTTGATTATGGTGATTATCGGTTGATGGGATCCTCTCCCGAAAGTCAGCTCATCATCGCCGGAGGCAAGGCTGTGGTGCATCCGATCGCCGGGACCTTCCGCCGGACGGGAGACGATGCCACGGACCAGCGCGAAGCGGCCCGCTTGCTGGACGATCCCAAAGAAAATGCCGAACATGTGATGCTGGTGGACCTCGCCCGCAATGATCTGAGTCGGGTATGTGACGGGGTGACGGTGGCCAGCTATCGAGAGGTGCATTACTATTCTCATGTGATCCATCTCGTGAGTGAAGTAACCGGAGAAGTTCGGCCCGACAGCAATCCATTTGAACTGATGGCCCGAACCTTTCCGGCCGGCACGCTGAGCGGGGCGCCCAAGGTCAGGGCGATGGAACTCATTGATGAATACGAACAAGGGCCGCGTTCTTTCTATGGAGGCGCGATCGGGTTCGTAGGTTTTGATGGCGGTTGTAACCAGGCCATCATGATCCGCAGCCTGCTGAGCCGACAGAATACGCTGGTCTATCAGGCCGGTGCCGGGGTTGTAGCCTCAAGTCTTCCGGACAGCGAGCGTCAGGAAGTGGACAACAAACTCGGCGCCTTGAAGAAGGCCATCGTCGCCGCCACAAGGATCTCCAGCGGAGGTACTTTCAGCCAATCCCATTAAAATCTAAGCCGTGTCACGCATACTTATTTTCGACAACTACGATTCCTTCACCTACAACCTCGTGCACCTCGTGGCGGAGATCCTGGGATCCGCACCTGAAGTGTTCCGCAACGATGAGATCCCGCTGGACGAGGTCGCGGAATTTGACAGGATCATCCTCTCCCCGGGCCCGGGCATCCCGTCTGAAGCAGGGTTGCTGCTACCGCTCATCGAACGATATGCGCCTGAGAAACCGATACTGGGCGTATGCCTTGGGCATCAGGCCATCGGGCAATCCTTTGGCGGAAAGCTCAACAATCTCGAAAAGGTTTATCACGGGGTATCCACGACCGTTGGCATCATCGCAGAGGCTGATCCAACACGGGCTTCGCGCGACTGGTTCGCCGGACTGCCGGCGGAAGTCAACGTCGGTCGCTATCACAGCTGGGTTGTAGAGGAGGAAGGATTTCCGGAACCACTGGAGGTCACGGCCCGCGATGCGAATGGACGGATCATGGCATTGCGTCATCGCAGCTATGATGTGCAGGGCGTGCAATTCCATCCGGAGAGCATCCTCACGCCCGACGGTGCAAGAATGATACGGAACTGGCTGGGGGTCGATAACTGATCGGTCAAAATACTAACGTACACGTATATGCGAAAATATCTGACAAGGCTCTTCGAACACAAGACGCTTGACCGGGCCGAGGCCATGGAAGTGTTGACCGGGATAGGCGAGGGGCGTTTCAACGAACACGAGATCACCGCCTTTATGACGGTTTACCTCATGCGCAGCATCACGATCCCGGAACTGCAGGGATTTCGTGACGCATTGCTGGCGAGCTGTCTGCCAGTGGATATGGAAGGTCGCAAGGTGATCGACATTGTAGGCACGGGCGGTGACGGAAAGAATACGTTCAACATCTCCACGCTGGCCTGTTTCATTGTCGCAGGTGCAGGCCAGCCGGTGGCCAAGCACGGCAACTACGGCGCGAGTTCCATCAGCGGGGCATCGAATGTGATGGAGAAGATGGGATATCGGTTCAAGAACGATCCGGCTGCCCTGCGGTACGAAGTTGACAACGCAGGGATCTGCTTCCTGCATGCGCCGCTCTTTCATCCGGCCCTCAAGACGGTGGGACCGATCCGCCGCAACCTGGGCATGCGCACTTTCTACAATATGCTCGGTCCGATGGTGAACCCCGCCCGTCCGGCCTACCGGCTGGTGGGTGTGTACAGTCTCGAGATGGCCCGGGTGTATAACTATCTGCTGCAGGATGACTCCGATCCCTATGCGATCATTCACGGGCTCGACGGCTATGATGAGATCTCGCTCACCAATGATACGAAGATCATCACCCGTTCCGGCGAGGAAGTGTTATCGCCAGAAGTGCTCGGCAAGCGGAGGGTCTTCGCAGAAGATCTCTTCGGCGGGGAGACCACCGATGCGGCGGCTGCCATCTTCCGGAGCATCTTGGAAGGCCGGGGCAGCTGGGCACAGAATGCCGTGGTGCTGGCCAATGCTGCGGTGGCGCTCCGATCAACTGGAAGGTATTCCTCTCATGAAGAGGCCTATGCCGCGGCCGTGGAGAGTCTTGACTCGGGCCGTGCCCTGGATGCACTCAACAAACTGATCGCCCTGCAGTGACAGGGTATGCGTAACCGTTAGTAATACAACATGCAGTCAACGTCACATATTCTCGATCGGATCATCGCCCGTAAGCGGGAGACACTTCCCGTGCTCCGTGCTGCCCGTCCGGAAGCCATGCTGAAGCAAATGCCGGGATTTTCGCGCAGTCCCCGTTCGCTTTCGCAGATCCTGCGGGCGGGAACCACCACCGGCATCATCGCTGAATTCAAGCGCCGGTCACCCTCCAAGGGTGTCATCAACGATACAGCGGATGTGCGTGCCACTGCCCGGGCCTATGCTGCGGGAGGCGCAGCCGCGATGTCTGTCCTGACGGATGAGGATTTCTTTGGTGGCGGGGTTCCGGACCTGGAAGCGGCCAGAGAGGTGATCGATATTCCCATCCTCCGTAAGGATTTCGTGATCGACGAGTATCAGATCCTGGAGGCCAAGGCCATCGGTGCGGATCTGATCCTGCTGATCGCGGCCTGTTTGACGCCGCTGGAAG
>CAJBZC010000022.1 GCA_903959965.1 uncultured bacterium | reverse complement strand
GTATAGGTTTCCACTCCGTGATCGATAACCCCGATCCCGTGAGTCTGGTAATGCCACCCAGCAACACCTGAACCATAATCATGCCGACACCGACATATAGCCAGATGGCGATGGCACGGGACCCATCCGTGGTACGTAAGTTCGTTTCCATAATGCAAAGGTATCGACGCCGCTTGAACTCATGCCGAAGCTGTGTATCTTTTGACCGTAAATTGAGACGGATGCTGAACGCTTTCTTTCAGACGCAAGTGCCCGAAGCGGGATGTGACGAAGCCGGCAGAGGCTGCCTGGCCGGACCTGTCTTCGCCGCCGCCGTCATCCTGCCCTTTGATTTTTATGACCCGATCCTCAACGACTCCAAACAATTAAAGGAAAAAGACAGATATCTGCTTCGGGATGTCATCCGGGAAAAAGCCATCGCATGGGCCGTCGCCAGCGTGGACGCACCGGAGATTGACCGCATCAATATCCTCCAAGCCTCCTTCAAAGCCATGCATCTCGCCATCGATGAACTTCAAACAAATCCCGGACTGCTGCTCATAGATGGCAATCGATTCAAAGCCTATCCTTTCATTCCCCATCAGACCATCATACAGGGCGATGCACTATACGCATCCATTGCGGCTGCAAGTATTCTCGCAAAGACTTACAGAGACGATTTTATGCTTGAACAGCATAAAGGATATCCAAATTATGGCTGGGATCAGAATAAAGGATACCCGACCGCCGCACATCGGGAAGCTATTCGAAAGCACGGACTGACACCACTTCATCGCCGGTCTTTCAAATGGGTTAAAGCAGGGTAAATATTATCCGGAACATTCAATTCAGGGTATGAACTCCCCCAAACCTTCCCGTAACACTTCCGGTTCATCACCGGTCAGGTCCACAATGGTCGAATACCGAAATCCACCCGGACCTCCGTCGATCACCATATCCACCTGTTTGCCGAATTTTTCATGAATGATCTCAGGATCAGTGTATTCCTCGATCATGTCACCCGGCAGGGAAGAACTGAGGATCGGATGACCCAACGCTTGTATGATGGATTGAGCAATGCGGTGATCAGGAACACGCAGTCCGATCGTGTCACGGCGACTTTTCAGGATGCGGGGGACTTCGCGGCTCGCCGGTAGCACAAAGGTGAAAGGGCCCGGAATGTGTTTTTTTAACAGACGAAAGACCGGCGTACTGATGCTCTTGGCATATTGGCTCAAATCTGCAAGATCATCACAAATGAAAGACAGTTGTGCCTTCTGTGGGTCCACACCTTTCAACCGACAAATGCGTTCCACCGCCTTCGACTGATGTATGTCACAACCAAAACCATAGACCGTATCGGTGGGATAGATGATCACTCCGCCACCTACCAGACAGTCGACTACCTTGGCGATCAACCTCAGCGGAGGATCCTGCGGATGTATTCGAATAAGCATATATCCCAGTTATTTAATCGGCAGAAACATGTGAAATATTTCGCAGTTTTTTGCCTGAAACCTGCGACGAAGGTAGGCCGTTGCTTCTTCCCTATATCATCAACAGATCAAGGAAAAAAAGAATACATGCTATAAGCCAACTTTTTGGCTTTGAAGTGCTGAATCCAGGACGCTGAACACAAAAGAATGTCCACGCTTATTCCAGTGAACATCCCCGGAAATAAAATAATCCGACAAAAGCTTTTTCGTGCCAATCCGCTGACACTCCCGTTCAAATGCATCAAAAAGATTAATGAAAGTTACCTTTTTTCTTTTGCAGTAAGCCTGCCAGAAATCTGTCTGTCTGTTCTTGAATGAACCGGCCCGGATCTGCTCCGGCCACGGATATACAACCATCACCATTTCTCTTCCATCAGTACGCTGCATCTCGATGATCGTGTCCAGATTGGCCGCTGCAAGTGTCAATCCCATCCGGCCCCATTCATTGAAAATGCTAACATCATCCGGCCACTTTGGACGCTCTTCACTGTACTTCCCGGGATTACCCACCATCTGATGATAGATATCGGTATGCCGCGTGAGACGGTGAAAAAATAATGCAAACAAGGAATGCCAGGTGGCCCATTCGATAAATCTGAACAGGGGACGCTCCCGGGGATCCACTCGGGCCCGCATCCCGTGATACACGATTTCATCCTGAATATCTGATATGTCCAGACAAAGGATCAGTCTGTCATACTCAAATCCCCGGGATCGAAAATGCCGCAGTTTCTCCTTGTAGAGTTTTGGGGAATAAGATGCTACCCCCATGTTCACCACTTCCTGATGAGGATATGCACTGTCAAAAAGACCTACAAAAGAGTGCGGATACGATACTCCGATGCCCTCCGTAAAGGAATCACCCAAAAAGACAGTCCGGCGTCCAGCCGCATGAAGTATCAAACGTCTGCCAGGTTCACTTTTGAATCCGAAATTGTCAGTCGAAAGCCTGTAACGCTGATTCCAGTAAGCCTGTCCGTCAACATTCGGACGAAGTCCGTGATGAAAATCCTTTTCGCGGCAACGGAATGCTTTTTCGCTTTTCTCACCCATATCGGTAACTGGGTTGGGCAGCCGCAATCTTCCGTAAAGTGTGCCAACAAAGATGTCTAGCATCAGAAAGACGACGAAATTGATCAGAATGTTGAATTTGTTCATGAAGGGTGTTTTTCATCCGGCTGATCGTATATCACCGATAGCCGTCATGAAATTACCCCACAGTACACCCTGTCTGCGCGTTCAACGGATGAAAGATTAAAGGATGCCATAACTATGTAAATAGACCCGTCATGACACACCTATCCACAAAATTTTAATGACTTTCCTGAGATTTTAAGATTTCTTTTTTACAGATCAAATAATAGCCGTATTGATAATCAACTGATTGAAAAGCACCGTAAAAATACGGTCGTAAAAAATGCATTTTTCAGGTGCAGGGTACTTTGAAATTTCGGGAATCCACCATACTTTTAAGTCATGCACAGCAAAGAGCTCCCGCTCACTCGCTAGCATCCGTACCCGATATCCCATCAATCTCCCCCGTCCAATCTCCAGACGCCTCCGGCGTAACATTGATTTATTTCTTTTCGATCATACTTTTTTGACATTCAAGTGTCGGGTATCGACGTAATGTCTATACACCGACCCCCTGAAGCAGGGCTGAACTCTCTTTTTGTGGTTTCAGAGGTAAGCACAAGCCGGCTATTTCCATAGCTGGCTTTACTTTTTTTATCCCATCAGGTAAGCATCCTTCGGGACAGAAATGAAAAAGGCGGAAACAGACTCCTTCAAGTCTTATTTCCGCCTTCATATAGAATGTCTGGGATAACCCCTTAGGTCGTATCTTCTTACTGGATGGTCCAGACTTCCTGACCGCGGATGAGCTTATCAAGATCACCCATGCCCTTCTTGGCAATCACTTCTTCGATCTGGGCAGCCATCATATCTTCATAACAGGGCCGGTCGGTCTCGTAGAAAACACCAAAAGGCCTGGGAAGATGATCCGGCTGACGCGGATCGTCGAACATGCGCACCAGAATCTGCGCTTTGTAGAAATCAGCCTCATCATGGATCCAGCAGTCATCAGCAGAAAATTCGCCTTCCGACAGGCTCACCACCTTAGGATGAAAACCATCCAGACGAATCCCTTTGTCGCGATTGGCTCCGAATACCAAAGGCCTGCCTTGTTCCAGGAACAGGGTCTCTGCAGGTTTGGAAGATTTTTCAGTAAAGATCTCGAAGGCGCCGTCGTTGAATATATTGCAGTTCTGATAAATCTCAAGGAAGGAAGCACCCTTATGCTTGTTACTGCGGATCAAACTCTCCTGGAGATGTTTAGGGTCACGATCCATGCTCCTTGCAATGAAGGTGGCATCCGCACCCATCGCCAACGCCAGCGGGTTGAAAGGATGATCAATGCTTCCGAAAGGTGTCGACTTGGTGATCTTCTGAGTTTCGGAAGTCGGAGAATATTGCCCTTTCGTCAGACCGTAGATCTGATTGTTGAACATCATTATGTTGACGTCGAAATTCCGACGCAGCAGATGAATGGTATGATTACCGCCGATGCTCAGACTGTCACCGTCACCGGTCACCACCCAAACACTCAGGTCCGGACGACTGGCCTTCAGGCCACTGGCAATCGCCGTAGCCCGGCCGTGGATAGAGTGCATGCCATAGGTTTCCATGTAATACGGGAATCGGCTGGAACAACCGATACCGGATACGATCACGATATTCTCGCGAGGAATACCCAGCGTCGGCATGATCTTCTGCACCTGCGCGAGAATGGAATAGTCCCCGCATCCGGGGCACCAACGCACTTCCTGATCCGTTTGAAAATCCTTCGAAGTCAGGGGCGCTGCCAGGGTGGTCTGTTCAGACATATGTTCAAGGGTTCAATGCATCAAATGTAAAGAAAGGCCGCCGTTTTGCCACGAACTTCTTCACGCTTTTTACCAACCACCACTTTCACGGAAATTTTAGGCAGCCTTTAAGATATCGCAGAAGTCTTTTCTTGCATAAGCTCCTCCCAATACTCGGCAGCGCGTCGGGTATGCGGAATCACAATGGTGCCTCCAACGATATTGGCCACCGCAAAGATCTCATACATCTGGTCCGTAGTTACCCCCAGTTCATGACATTTTCCGAGATGATATTTGATGCAATCGTCACAACGCAACACCATACTCGCCACCAACCCCAGCATCTCCTTAACAGATTTGTCTAAAGCGCCGGACTCATAGGTGTTTGTATCCAGATTCCACAATCTCTTCAATACCAAGTTATTCTTGCTGAGGATGACCTCATTCATCCGCTGACGGTAATCGTTGAATTCCTGAATGGATGACATAACTGAAAAATTTATTGAAGGACAAAGTTAGCTGCACCGAGCGTGTCTGAATGACAAATGTTGGCAGATCACCCGTCACTTTCTATATCCAAACTGGAAATTGCGGACATGAAGAAGCCGGAAATCGGAGCTTTCTGACGCTTGTCACGGGTCTTTCAACACCGTGCTGAACATGCAGTAAGTTAACCGAAGTCCGGCTTACAATCTGTTGGGAATCGGCAGGGATTACCAGCGGTTGCCACCGCCGCCACCACCGTAAGGGCGCCTGTTGCCGCCACCGCCGCCAGTGTTGCTGCGCTCTTCGCGCGGCTTGGCCTCGCTTACCTTGATGGCACGTCCTTCAACGGTAGCACCGTCGAGTTCCTTGATGGCCTTCTGGGCAGCTGCGTTGTCGGGCATTTCAACGAAACCGAAGCCACGGCTGCGGTTCGTGAATTTGTCCATGATAACCTTGGCGGAAGAAACTTCGCCATACTCTGCGAAAAATTCGCGGAGGTCCTCATCTTGCACATTGAAGCTGAGGTTAGAAACGTAAATGTTCATTTGAAATGCAAAAAAATGGTTTAAATGCTTGAGACAAACACAGGCGGACTGAAGACTAACAATTTAGCAGGCTATACTTAGCAGGAAAAATCGTTCACTTGCAATTGACCGTACTTAACTCAAATTGACTCTGCAAAGGTACATCATTACAATTGCAATTGTCAATTAATTCGTTAAAATACTGTTACATCATTGTCGACTGCTGCGTTGGCGACCTTCGAAGCCCACGAATACTAAGTATCGCACCGGCCAGAAACAGCAGGGATCCCATCGCAAAGGGGGCTCCAGGAAAGTAAACAATGGCACCCGGAGCAGTGAACCGGGCGTATAAATTGGTCATCAGTAAAGGCCCAATGATGGAGGTCAGACTCATCAGACTCGTCAAAGACCCCTGCAACTCTCCCTGTTCATTCGATGGAACCTGCCCGGAAATGATGCTCTGCAGTGCAGGTCCTGCAATGCCCCCGAAACAATAAACCAGTGAGAAAGCAAACATCATCCATCCCCGGGTAGCCAAAGCGAACAACAGCAATCCGGTGGCATGCAATGTCAAACCCGCAAGCAGACTGCGTTTAGCCCCGAACTTCGGAATGATGAACCTGATCAATCCACCCTGTACAATGGCCACCAAAAAGCCAACAAAGGCCAGGGAATAACCGACCATTTTCTCGTCCCAGCCAAACTTTCCAATATTGTAGTAGCTCCATGTCGTCTGCACAGCGTGAATGGCTATGTACACCAGACTCAACGATAACACCAGGCTGGAAATGGCCGGATATTTACGCAAATGTTTCAACGAACCGAAAGGATTTGCCCGCTTCCAGTCAAATGCTCTGCGACGTGCTACGGGTAATGATTCCGGAAGAACGAAATAACCATAAAGCCAGTTCAAAAACGCCAGACCGGCAGACACCATAAACGGCATCCTTGATCCCCACTGACCCAGGATTCCACCCAATAACGGACCTATAATGAACCCCAGTCCAAACATCGCCCCCATGAGCCCAAAATGCTGGGCACGCTTGTCCGGCGTACTGATATCTGCGATATAGGCCGAAGCGGTCGTGATGCTCGCACCCGTGATCCCGGCCAGGATCCTTCCCACAAATAACCATCCAATCGTGGGCGCAACGGCCAGCAGAATGTAATCCAATCCAAAACCAAAAAGAGACATCAATAACACCGGACGCCTGCCAAACCGGTCACTCAAGTTCCCGAGAATGGGCGCACACATGAACTGCATCACCGCATAGGAAAACATCAGCCACCCACCAACAGAGGATGCCTGTGACAGATCGCCTCCAATCAACTCGCGGATCAGGGCGGGCAGGACGGGAATGATGATCCCCAATCCAATGACATCAATGAGCACGGTCACCAGGATGAAACCCAATGCAGCCTGCCCCGTTTTCCTGGACATGTTGAAAAAAATAAAAGTGAAGAATCAGCGGATCAGACGAGTTCGGCTGAATCATACACCACCACCCGCTCCCACAGATGCGAACAGGTGGCAATGAATTCAAGATGCATTGGATGCTCCTGATAGATCGCCTCATCCTCAGCACTGTCAAAAATATTCAGCCAGGAAACGGAATAACTGGCATCAATGACCGGACGATTTGTATCTGCCGGACGACCAATATGAAAGGATTTGATCTGGGGAACAGCACTCAGCTTGCGAAGGCCATCCACCAGCGCCTGCAAATCCTCCGCACTGGACGGACGCTTCAGCCAGAAATACACATGATGCACAAACATGGCAGGTTGTTTCTTTAAGGGTGATGAAGAAATGGCAAGTTAACCCAATTTCCGGGTTAGACGTCCGAATTGATGATGAAAGGTCCGGAAGCTTCAATGTACCGCCTCATCGCACCGATCGAATCCAGTCCTGGATGCCCTCGGTGATCTTTCGCGCCACATCGCGATGAAATCTGGGCTGAAGTATCCTGCGCTCATCACCCTCATTACTCAGAAAGGCCACTTCCACCAGGCAATTCGGATATTCCGTCGGACCGCTCAGCGCAAAATTGAAATGACCGACATTACCATATTCCTCCAACCCAAGCTCGAGCATGCGCTTCAGAATGGCCTGCGACAAAGGCCTGAATCCGATATGACGATAAAAGGTACTGGTCCCCCGGATCGAATCTACTGATGAAGAATTCAGGTGAATGCTGACCATCAGATCCGGATCGATCGCCCGCAAGGCAAGTATGCGGGCCGGCATGTCCAACGTCGTGTCCATCGTCCGGGTCATGAACAGATTTCGGTTTCCCTTCTTTCGAAGTGTCTTCTCCAATTCCTTCGCCATCAACAAGGTATAATCCTTTTCCAACACACGGGAGCTCGTACCCGCCGCACCAGTATTCGTGCCGCCATGACCTGCATCAATGGCAATCTTCAGCTTTCGGATATCCTTTGATACCGGGGGCCGACGGACACGGACCACCAGACGGTTGCCCGTAGAATCATAATACATCAGATGACCCCAATGCTGATTGCCCTGTAAATCGATGTACACCCGGAGCACATCATCTTCGATCTGCTCATACCAGGTATTTCGAATCACACGGGCAGACCGAAGTTGCGTCAACCAATTTGTATTGCTGGTCACACCATAGATATCAACAACCAGGCGGTTGGGCTCCGGCCGCATCAGGCTCCGATATGGCAATTTTTCCGGAAGAGATATCCGAACATAATCATACCGATCGTCTCCATGAACACGGATGCTGCCACTCAACGGTACCGCAGGTAGCGGTCTTGACATCGTAGTTTGACGGACACTCGACTTCGAGATATAAGCCCGGTGGCGATCCGATAATCGCACAATATAATCTCCACCCAGACTGTCAACTACCCGCAGAAGTACCTGAGAATCCAGATATGTCATTTTCGCCCCACCCAATCGATCGTCTCCCGGCCCATATTCCAGGAATGGCAGGGCGCCGGTGGTTCTGACCATAAAGCCCGATCCAGGGGATTCCTGGGCATTCACCTCAGCATGCAATAAAAGCAGTGATGTCCAGCCTAGTGAAATCAGCAGGAATTTTATCTTTTTCATTTATCTACTCTATTGGTTAAGTGTGTATTATAAATTAATGGTCATCGGAAACATCAAACCCATATACTTTTCACATCTGTTTCATCGTTAAAGATAGCGGCTCAAACAGCATACACTCAAACAAACTCAGACTAGATGAAATTCCAACTTTTTCGTGGACTTAGTGAAGGACTCAGCCTCACCAGTACCTTCATCCTGCTTATGCCCATCCTGATATTGGCCATCAGTTCTCTCAGGAAAAGGAAATATGCAAAGCCACTGCTGATGTCTCTTAGCGTACTCTTCATCACAGGACTCATACAGAACCAGCTGTTGCTCCCTGTTAGTGATGAGACGGCAGAAATGGCCGGACTGTTCGCCCTCATGGTGCAGCCGCCACTGGCATTCTACTTTCTATTCGGTTTCATTACCAAAGAAGAATCCAAAAAGGATATGGTCGCCGGCATCACCGTCTTCATCGTTGCTGTCCTAGCCCTGTTGATATACGAAGGCCCGAAACTTCACGCCTTCCTCATCATATATGGTCTTGGCCTGGTGCTGGTGCTGCTGTTTGGGCTCCCCATTCTGTTCGAAGCCATTCGCGAACAACATATGGAAGGCAATGGACTGGGAAAACTCATCCTCTTGGCCTCCTACCTTACAGGCAGAATTGTATCCCTGATGGTGTGGGTAGGCTATGTACTCTTCGAGATTCACATGATCTATCTCTCCAGATTCTTCCAGCTGGGTGTATTAATCCTTTCTGTAACCATGGCCATCGGCCTCTGGCTGGATAACAGGAAAGAAACCGCAATCCAAAGGGCACGAATGCCACTTATTAAGTCCACTCTTTTCCGCTGATCCCTCTACTCAACCATAAAAAAAGCGTCCTGATTTTTCAGGACGCTTTTTTATTAACAGCTGAATGAAGAACAGATCGAAGATCATCCAACAGCAGGGTATGATTACAAGGTATACCTTCCTTCCGCTATCAAACGCGCTGCAATGCGGCGTCGGGCATCCTTCACATTGAAGGGCTCTGCCTTGGTGAAACGCTTCAATCCCAGCAGCATCATGCGCTGCTCGTCTCCGGAAGCAAAGGCGTTGATGGCATCCTTGCCCGCTTTGTTCACCCGATCCGCCGCATCATAGAGATAAGCGCGGGCGATATCCGTCGTCAATGCGGCATCAGCTCCTTTGAGATCGGTCAGTTTCATCGCTCTGAGTAAGGCGCTCTCGGCATGGAAGATCTCAATGCCCATATCTGCGATGTTCATCAGGATTTCCTGCTCATGCTCCAATTGCATCATCAGTTTCTGCACCGCTCCTCCGGCGACCATCAACAGCGCTTTCTTCATGTTTGTTACCAGCTTCCGCTCCGAAGCAAAGGGTTCCTCATCCCCGGATCCGAAATCCGGAATACTCATCAGCTCCTTCTGCACCGCCATGGCAGGCCCCATCAGATCCAGACGTCCTTTCATGGCCCGCTTCAGGATCATATCCACCGTCAGCAAGCGGTTGATCTCATTCGTCCCTTCGTAGATCCGGTTGATGCGACTGTCGCGATAAGCCCTCGAGATCGCATACTCTGCGCTGAAGCCATTTCCTCCATGGATCTGCACGCCCTCGTCTACCACATAGTCCAACACCTCACTGCCATAGACTTTGAGAATGGCGCATTCCACGGCATATTCCTCCGCCGCACCGAGCATCGCCTCGTTAAACGGCTTGCCTTCCGACAGGAGGGCACGCTCTTTCTCCTCCACCCACATCGCACTGCGGTATAATGCCGACTCGCTCACCCAAATGCGAATCGCCATTTCTGCCAGCTTCTGCTGGATGGCGCCGAAAGAAGCGATCGGACGCTTGAACTGCTCGCGCGTATTTGCATAATTGATGTTCACATCCATCGTGGCCTTCGCACCACCCAGTGTGGCCGCGCAAAGTTTCAAACGGCCAATATTGAGGATATTGAAGGCGATCACATGACCTTTGCCGATCTCTCCAAGCACATTGCCCACGGGCACTTTGCAGTCCTGGAAATAGAGCTGCACCGTGGATGATCCCTTAATCCCCATCTTATCTTCCTCCGGACCCTGCGTGAAACCCTCCATACCGCGCTCCACGATGAAGGCGGTGAACTTGTCGCCGTCGATCTTCGCAAACACCGTGTACACGTCCGCAAATCCACCGTTGGTGATCCAGCACTTCTGGCCGTTCAGGAGGTAATACGTCCCGTCCTCACTCAGCTTTGCGGAAGTCTTTGCACTGAGCGCATCACTGCCGCTGTTGGGTTCGGTCAGACCGTAAGCACCCTTCCAGGCACCAGTCGCCAATTTCGGAATGTATCGCTGCTTCTGCTCCGGCGTACCAAAATAAAGGATCGGCAAGGTGCCGATACCCGTATGCGCCGCCACCGCCACTGAAAAGGAATGTCCTCCCCCCAGTCCCTCGTTCACGATCGTCGAAGTGATAAAATCCTTCCCCAACCCTTCGAACTCCTCCGGAATGGAAGCCCCAAGCAGACCCTGTTCACCCGCCTTCTCCATCAGCGAGGACATCAGTCCGGGCTCGAGCTTTTCAATGCGCTCGATCAGCGGATGGATCTCCGCCTTCAGAAAGTCGTGACAGAGCTGCAGCACCATGCGCTGCTCTTCGTTGAAATCCTCAGGGATGTACGTATCACCGGGCAGACTCTCCCTGATGAGCCATTCAGCGCCCCGCAAAGCCGTCGATGTGTTCGTTCCCGTGGTCATATTACTCGTTTTTGTATGTTAAATCAGGTGAGATTATCATATACCCGCTGCAAAACACCCTTACATAATTCGATTTCCCGGGCAGATACACCTTCCAGCGCTTCATTCAAGGTCCTGTCCGCCATGGAAAGGGTCAAGACCTGCAAGTCACGACCCGCATCTGTCAAATGAATCATGTTCATCCGCCGGTCCTTGCGGGATGAAACCCGCTTCACCAGCTGTTGTTTTTCCAGATTGTCCACGAGTCGGGTAATACTCGGCTTGTCGCGGAAACTCCGGTTGCACAATTCCTGCTGACTTAACCCGTCCTCCTTCCACAAATGATACAATACGCTCCACTGCTCCACCGTGATGTCCACGCCCTCCTGCTTGAAATTCTTCTGCAGTCGGCGTGCCAGCGCCGTGGACGCCAACCCCGTGATGAAACTATATAACTCTCCGCGTGAAAAATGGTTGTTTGGCATATCGTTAGTTATGCAACCAATTCGAAATTACTTAATTTTGCAGATACCAAACAGCCACCTGACAAAAAGCCCGGGAAATTCGGGAACAGCAACCGCCGGGGTCAGCAACGGCTCATGGAACATCTTCGAAACCGACAGCCAACCTCACCTCTCGCGTGCATGAAACCATCCTGGCTACGATACCGATCATCCGACATAGCTTATCTGAAGGCCGGCTCCGGGCCCCGATTAGCCGTGTGTTTCCACGGATTCATGGAAGACGCTTCCAGTTTCCTGGCCCTATCGGATCATCTCCCCGACCATACCCTCATCGCCTTCGACCTGCCATTTCACGGACGAACAAACTGGCATGAAGGACTCAAACTGAGTGTGCAGGAATGGATCAATATCATCGCCCAATGCCCCGAAATCGGTGATCGTAACTACGGCATCATCGGCTACAGTATGGGCGGAAAAATGGCACTCACGGTGTACCAGGCCCGACCCGAACGGGTACCCTTCCTCTGGCTGATCGCACCCGACGGACTGAAACCCGACCCCTGGCATCATTTCGCCACCCACACGACCGTCGGACATGCCATCATGCGGTACAATCTCCGGAATCCGCGCGGATTCATGCGACTGCTGGACCTGCTGGAAAAAACCCGACTGTTGAACGGCAGCATCGCCAAATTCGTCAGATATTATATGCAGGACGAAACAATGCGAGAAAAAGTGTACCAGACCTGGATGACATTCCGCGATTTCCGGCCGGATGCAAACATGATCCGCGAAGAGATCCGCCGAAACAAAACGGAAGTATCGATGGTATTCGGCCGATACGACAAACTCTGCCCGGCTGCCCGAGGGCATGCTTTCGCAGAAGGAATGTCGTCTCTCATACGAATGAAAACCCTGCAGGCAGGACACCTGCTTATGCGGCCTCATCACCTGCAGGAATTGGCAAAAGCGCTGACCGGCAGCAAACATGAGCGCGCCGTCGCCGAAATATGATCCTTATATTCATTTCCATCGGCCTCGCGCTTGCCTACGCAATGCTCATCCTGCTGTACAGGAGGATGTGGGATCGCGGCCATTCATTTGAACAGTGTAGAGAAATCGAAACAGGAGTAAGGATCAGCGTGATCGTGCCCTGCCGAAATGAAGCCAAAAACATCGAAGCTTGTATACGGGCGCTGCTCAAACAGGATTACCCCGCCGAACTCCTCGAGATCATCGTGGTGGATGATCATTCAACGGACCAAACGGCAAACATCGCCCAAAGCTTTTCAGATCGGGGCGTCCGGCTGTTGCGACTGTCCGATACCGGCACGCACACGCAAGGAAAAAAAGCCGCCATCAGCCACGGCGTGGCGAACTCCACCGGAACGGTCATCCTCACCACGGATGCCGATTGCATCGCACCCCATACCTGGGTGCGCATGATGTCTGCCTGTCATAGTGCATCAGATGCCGCATTTGTCAGCGGCCCCGTCATGTTCCACGGTAAGCATAAACCGCTGGATATCTTCCAGACCCTCGACTTCCTGTCATTACAAGGCATCACCGCCGCATCCGTCTCCGCCGGCTTCCACGGCATGAGCAACGGCGCCAATATGGGATTCACCCGGGAAGCCTTTGACACAGTGAATGGCTTCGAAGGGATCGATCATATCGCATCAGGAGATGACATGCTGCTGATGCAGAAGATTCAACATCGATTCCCCGGTCGGATCGCCTATTGCCGATCCACCGATGCCATCGTCCGTACCCGGCCGGAACCGACGCTCCGCGCATTCCTGCGCCAACGCATCCGCTGGGCCAGCAAGGCCACCCACTACCGCGACAAACGCATCCTCCCCGTGCTCATGCTGGTCTATCTGCATAACCTCTCCCTGCTGCTATTGCTCCTGTCCGGTATTTTCGGTTATGCGACAACGTTAGTATGGGGATTCATCCTGATCGCTGTCAAGACCACCATGGAGCTGGTCTTTCTCTGGCCGGTCGCCGGCTTTTTCGGCGTGAAACACCTGTTGCCCTGGTTCCCTGTCGCCCAGCCCTTTCACATCCTGTACACCGTGATATCCGGAGGCTTCGGCCAGTTCGGCAGTTATCAGTGGAAGGGCCGCAAGGTTCGCTAAAGATCCCTGACGCACAGTTCAAGCCGGTTGCCTATATTTACCCGGATGAGCACACCCTCCAAAGGTTTTGCGGCCGATACCTGGCAATCGCTGAAACGGAATGGCACGGCCATGGCCGCGTTAGCAATCATCCTCATCACCCTGCTCACTGCCGTCTTCGCCTATTGGATCGCACCGGACCACTCCCCAAACGCCAACCGCATGATGGTGGAGCTCGCCGGCATGAAACCCGGACACCGGCAAATATTCATCGCGCTGCCGCGGAAAGACAAGCCATCCCAGGTCGGGTGGCTTGAGCGGACCATCGATGGGGCAAGGGATACGGAACAGTTCATCCCGGTGGTGGCTACAAAGCAGGTCAGCGACAGCCTGGTCTGGTTACAGTATCTCGACGAGGGCATCTCGGAACGAAAATCCATGAAAGCCTCCCCCGGCAGCTACAGAATCCTGAGCATGCGCTTCTGGCTGGGTACAGACAAATACGGACGGGATATCCTCAGCCGACTCATCATCGGCACCCGCGTCAGCCTCAGCGTAGGCACCATCGCCGTAGTGATCTCCCTGCTCATCGGCATCAGCCTCGGCGCGCTGGCCGGCTATTTCCGGGGACGGACAGATGATCTGATCATGTGGTTCATCAACGTCGTGTGGAGCATCCCGACATTGTTGCTGGTTTTCGCCATCACACTCGCCCTGGGCAAGGGTTTCTGGCAGGTGTTCATCGCCGTGGGCCTCACCTTGTGGGTGAACGTGGCCCGCATGATCCGCGGACAGGTCATGAGCATCCGTGAACTCGAATATATCGAGGCCGCCAGGGCCCTGGGCGCCGGACATGCCCGCATCATCATCCGGCATATCCTCCCCAATGTAATGGGACCGGTCATGGTACTCGCCGCGTCAAATTTCGCCAGTGCCATTGTCATGGAAGCAGGCCTGAGCTTCCTCGGCGTGGGCGTGCAATCGCCACAACCGAGCTGGGGACTGATGATCAAGGAGAATTACAATTTCATCATCACCCACAACCCCATGCTGGCGGTCATTCCAGGCCTGGCGATCATGGTATTGGTGCTGGCATTCAATGTGTTGGGGAACGGGCTGCGCGACGCGATGGATGTGAAAAGGGGGTGAGTGAGAAATTGGAGCGCAGAGAAAGGAGAAAAGGAGTAAGGCGGAGTATTCATTCAGTCGTTATTTTAGCATACTAAAACTTCTGTAATATGATGAATACAATCAACAGACTGCTTTTCGGACTAGTGTTTACCGCCGTGCTGACTTCGGCCGTCCCGGTTCGGGTGAATGAAACCACACCGCCCGCCGCAACCGTTACGGTGGACGCATTGATGAAGATGAACAGCCGTGAATTTGCGGAAGTCATCGGACACAAACTCAGCCTGAAGGAAAAGATCGTATTCAGGATCGCTCAGCGCGAACTCCGCAAGGAAATCAAACGTGAAGGGATTCAGTCAGATGCCACGCTTGATGTTCAGCAAATGATGGCAGACGGTGAAAAGAGTTTCTATTTTGGCGGCTTCATCCTCGGACTGCTGCTCGGCCTCATCGGTGTGTTGATCGCCTACCTGATGAAAAAGGACAAAGCTTTCATTCGTTCTACCTGGATCGGTTGGGGTGCCTGGGTTGTGCTGCTGGTCATCCTGCTGGCTTCGAGTGGCGGAACGGCATAATATGATCAATACTTAGTGCTCATGCCCCGCCTAGTGCGGGGTATTTTTTTAGCGTCCAGCGCGGAGAAAGGAGAAAAGAAGGAACGCAGAGGTCAATGGGCTGGTTTACGGCGGAGCAACAGGCCGATGCAGATGAAAAAGATCGATCCGACCTTGTCGGTTTCGATGAGATCGCTGAGCATGTTCAGGATGATGATCATGGATAAAACAGCCAGTATGCCCGCCGCAATGGCGCGATCGAACGGATCATCGGCAGCATGATATTGACGATGGGCGGCACTGAGCAACACATAAAGAAGCAGGCAAAAAACCAGCAGGCCCGGGATACCCTGTTCCACGAGGATCAACAGGAAATAGTTGTGTACGGTCGATCGCTCCGGATTGTCGCTCACATAGGTCTGAAAGGATCGAACCGTGAATGGCCGGTATTCGTGATAGAATGAATTCGGGCCGTAGCCATAAAGTGTATTCCCCTCCAGCATCCGTACGGCGGCGATCCATCGGTAGAAACGCTCCATCGATGAGATATCGGTCATCTTGTACGTCGCCTGCATGTGCTGACCCAGATCACTGTGCCAGATCGTGCGTTCGTAATTCGGACTATATTCAAGATAGCGATCGTCTTGCAGGAAATAGATGGCCGCTCCCACCACCATGGCCACGGCCGCTGCCGCCAGCCAATGGAAGATGCGTCGCCGCAATGCCACGACAGACATCACACCGATCAGCGCGGCCACCCAGGCACCACGGGAGTATGTGAAAAAGAGTGCCATCAGCCAGATAGCGATCACCCAGCGCAGCCACCGACGCTGTGACGGATGTAGAAACCAGGCACCGACAGGTATGACCAATGTCGTCACCACCAGGGCTCCATAGTTCACGTGATTGCGGTACAAAGGTTCCACACTCCGATTGGCACTGTCAAAAGCGAAACCCAGCCAGGCATGCTTCATCAGCACGAAACAGAGCGAACAAAACATTGATATTCCCAGGACCTTTAGGGCACGCAGCACATCCCGCCGGTCACGCAGACAGTACCAGGTACCGAGCACAAAGGCCGTTACATACCAAAGCTTTGCCGCCAAAAACTTGAAAGAAAGCAGCACATGCTTTGACAGCAAACTGCTGAATGCAATCCAAACGAGATGGAACAACAAGGACAGTAAGATGGCAGCATCCATCCGACGACCCTGAAACCGATCCCGATACAAGAGAAAATGCAGGGCCATCAACACCGTCATGAACCACATCAGTGGTTCATCGGGCAGGTCCGAGCCCAAACTTGCCGTCAGGTCGATCTCCGCTGAAAAAGGAATGGTCGCAAGTAAGAGAAAATAGATCCGGCGGATATCCTGCAACCCGATCCAGGCCACCAGCGCGACGGGTCCGGCCGCCAGGAAGATCATACTATGACTGACCACGGCAGCCACCGTCCCCGCCATCATGGCCAACAGGATCAGGATATTCGGCGTCAGCAGGGCCGATATATGTGCGTTGCGGTCCAACCCGTCAGGCTTTCTTGAAACCGGGAAGCAACAACACCATCGCAAAGGCCGTGAACATACTAACCAGTAAAGTGGCAGCCACGTTGATCAACACCTTAGGTGATTCGGCCCTGACGGATGGAACGGCGCGCTCCAGGATCACCAAGGCCGGAGGAGGATTCAGCAGCGCCATACGAATATCCGTCATCGCGCGACGATAGTAATCCAGTTGATGTGTGGGCCCACCCAATTTCACCTTACTGCTGTCACCGGCCAGCACATTCTCTTCCGTAAGCTGCAGGGTCGTGTAGGCAGATTCCAGTTTTTTTAATGTGGTCGAGTAATAATCGCGATACAGATCCTGATGTGCCTTCTCCGTCTGAAATACCATCGCATTGGCAATATCCGCCGCCAGGACACGGTCGCGATCCGTGACCTTCACATGCATTTCTCCATATTCGGTCTTGAAGATGCCACATTTCGTCCGGAAGATCCGCAGCGCTTCCTCCCGGCTTTTTTCATCTGCATTTTTGATCTTGTAATGTTTGATCAGCCCGAAACTGTCCACCATCTTCATCATCACCGGACGGGAACGCGCTGTGGCATAAAGCCTGTCCAAATCGTCTCCCGAACTGAAAACAGAATACAACTCCGTGATCTCCTCTGCCGTGAACCTCGATTTATCGCTGAACCGCGAGTTGGCCGGCAGCACACTCGTTTGGGAAAGGTACTGCTTCGGGATGATCAGGCTGACAACCAACGCCGTCAGCGTAGGCAGGGCGACGGCCAGGAACAGGAACTTCCGGTGTCGTATCACAATGTCCTTAATATCTTGGATCATCTGAAGTCGGGCTTTGATGGCGGTAAAGTTAGCGCTCTGACAGATGTAAAGCCACTCCGAACAGGATCTCTTTTATACTTAGTTCGGTATCAGGACCGCAGCAGCCTGCGCAGATCCTTCAGGCCGAAGCCCAATGTGGCATAGAAGAGCAGGCCGGTCAGCACCACCGATATGGCAACACTAACGGGCACGGGTACCTGATAAAACACCATCGTCCGGATGGCACCGTAACCCATCAGTCCCACGAATCCGTAAGACATGAGTTCAAAGGCAGGCAGGCCGATGCCCTGGTGTCGGCGCGTCATCAGGATCAGCAAGATCGCGTAAAGCGACTGCACCGCTACGGCGATCACCGCACAGGCGATCGCGCCATACCTCGGAATGAACCAGGCATTCAACACCAGACTGGTCAGTGCCATGACTGCACTGACATAAATGAATTGGCGGATATGCCCGGTGGCCGTCAGCAACGTGCCATGGATACTCACCAGCGAGAGCCCAGGCAAGGCGAGCAGGATCACCCGCATCAGGTGGATGATCGATGGATCGGATCGATGATATAAAAATTGTGTTAGCCAGCCAGGGATGGCGAAGCCGATCGACGCGATCAAAATTGCGGCACACATCAGAGCACGTCGCGATACCGTCACGGCATGACCAAATGCCCGTACATCCGGCCAGTGGCGAGCCACGAAAGGCAGCAGGAAACCTGCCGCCAGCGTACCCATCATACTGAAAGCATCCAGGATCCGAAATCCGGAAGCATAAAGTCCCGCCTCACGCGCCCCCTCCGGATGCAGGCGATCCAGCAGGATCCCATCCATACGAAGGACAATCGTCATCAAGAAGACATTCAGCGCAAAGGGTATGCTGGAGAAAAGCAGATCCCGGCGGAATCCGCGGAAAGGCCGGACCTTGAAACCCTTGCCGCTACAGAGGATGAGCCAGACCGTTAGCGCGATGGCCAAAAAGATGCCGGCGATCTGTAACGTAACAAAGCGGCCAATGTTGATCCGACCGAAAACTTCAGGCCACCACAGCATGGCGCCGACCGTCAGGATCACGATCGATTTGTCAGTGACCGACAGCAGACCCTCCGCCCGAAAACGCTGACCCGAGGTAAGATGTATTCGAAGGTAGCCGAGCAGGCTCATCGACGCATGTAATATCATGATCGAGGCCAGCAGCCGCAGATCCGAAAATCCGGCCAGCAAAGCCATCAGGGAAACAACAACGAAGTAAATACCGGTGAGCAGCAATTTCGCGTAAAGTCCA
This sequence comes from uncultured bacterium, assembly GCA_903959965.1. Lineage (GTDB taxonomy): Bacteria > Bacteroidota > Bacteroidia > Chitinophagales > Chitinophagaceae > Pollutibacter. The sequence goes on along the minus strand of CAJBZC010000022.1, from coordinate 1,233 downwards.
TCCGAGAAGATGTCAGGTTGGTCTGACTTTTGGGCCGACATCACCCGGTTGACATGGATGTGAATACCCGGATCCAGCATGAAGCCAAGCACCATGCAGAAGTTCAGCAGGGCGAAATAATGGCCGTAGTCACCGAAGCCCGTGATGTTCTGCACCCCCCGGTCGATGCCGAAGATCCATACCGGCTTGACCAGTACGTTCAGCACCATCATCAGGAACATCGCACCAAGGAACTTCTTTTGCAAGGGAATGGGTTGAAGAAAACCGCGAGAATACCAGGTCTGCAAAACTATGCATCAACCCGTGACGCGCACATTCCGGTTCAGGCTTTCCTCCAGGGAGATGAGGGTTTCAGTGCGTTCGATCCCGCGGATCTTCTGCAATTGGTCGTGCAGGACATACCTTAACTGGTTGATATCGCGGGCGACGATCTCGATGAACATGCTGTAATTTCCCGTGGTATAGTTGATCCGGACGATCTCGGGAACTTTTTTGAGGTCCTCCGCGACCTGGTCGTACAGCGAACTTTTTTCCAGGTAGATACCTACAAAGGCCGTAATATCATAGCCAAGCAGCTTGAGGTCAACATTGAGCCGGGTGCCCCGGACGATACCGATCTCCTGCAGTTTTTTGATCCGCACATGGATGGTGCCGCCCGAGACAAAGAGCTTCTTACCCAGGTCTGCATAGGAGATCCCCGCATCATCCATCATCTCATGAATGATCTGGAGGTCGAGTTTGTCAAGATTCAATTTAGCGGCCATACGCGATTCGTATTTTGAATGCTTTCTATAATAATACGCAATTTATTAAACTATTTCCAATATTTACAAATATTATTTGAATTATTTTGCCTATTTGGGGCAAAAAACCTAATTTTGTCTTGTTGATCTGATGGATCACAGCTCTTTACACTGTGGGGTGATGAAATCTTGGCAGACATGCCCTCTTGTCTCGAGGGTGGGGATCACCGGATAAACACTGCATAACGCCGATCCGCAGACGTGCGGACCGACTGGGGTTGACCACCAGTAGGTTGAAGGTAGCTCCTTCTACAATCTTGTGCAGCGGCTAACGTCCTCGTGGAGGTTCGACTCCTCCCCCTACAGCAAAAGCCCATGACGGTTGCGTCATGGGCTTTTTTATTGACCGATAGGTTAGATGGGCCGAACGGCTGATAAATTATATCAGGCCCTTAGAAAGGATGATGTGGCTGGTTACGTTTGGATTCAT
>CAJBZC010000021.1 GCA_903959965.1 uncultured bacterium | reverse complement strand
GATCCATACTTATCGTCCATGATGGGTGTTGCCTACATGGGGGCGCTCGAACGCATGGGGATCGTGGCCACGCCCAAGCATTTCCTGGCGAATGTCGGAGAAGGCGGGCGCGACAGCTGGCCCATCCATGAAAGCGAATGGTACCTGCGTCAGACGCATCTCGCACCGTTTCGCGCGGCCTTCAAGCTGGCGGGAGCCCGAAGTGTCATGACTTCTTATAACAGTTTGGACGGTACACCGGCCACGGGACATCCCCGCTGGCTGCTCGACTGGCTGAAGCGCGAACAGGGCTTCACCGGTTTTGTGATCTCCGATGCCAGCGCCACCGGCGGGGCGAATGTCCTCCACATGACGGCGGCAGATTACCCGGCCAGTTCCGCGGCCGCAATGAATGGCGGATTGGATGTCATCTTTCAAACGGATTACGATCATAACAAACTCTTCATGCCGCCCTTCCTGGACGGGCGCATAAATGCGAAACGACTGGATGACGCCGTGCGACGCGTGTTGCGCGCCAAGTTTGAGCTCGGCCTGTTTGAGAACCCATTCGTCGACATTGCTCAAACTGAAAAGCTCGTCGATGTGAACCGCCACAAGGCGATCGCCCGTAATGCGGCCTCATCTTCCTTCACGCTTCTGCAGAACCGGGGTATGCTCCCGCTGAAAGGCACCCTCCGTTCGGTTGCCCTCATCGGTGAAGATGCCGTCACGGCAAGGCTCGGCGGCTACAGTGGTCCGGGCAATGGTAAGGTTTCCATCCGGGAGGGACTGGAGGAAGCTTTGGCATCTTCGGGTACCCGTGTCCGTTATGCTCGTGGCTACGATCGCGAAGCGCGTCCCTGGAAGGTGGTGCCGGCGGCATTGCTGGCGCATCGGGCTGACGCAGGCCTAGTATCGGGACTCCGTGGTGTGTACTATGCCAACACGGATCTGTCGGGCGTTCCGGTTTTTGAACGAAAGGATGACCGCATTGATTTTCACTGGACGCTGTTTCCGCCGGATGAGCGCTTGTCGAGGGATTTTTACTCCGTTCGTTGGACGGGCATCCTTACACCGGATTCCACCGGAAGGTATCGGATCGGCCTGGATGGCAACGATGGATTCCGGTTGTGGCTCGACGACAGGTTGGTGGTCGATGCCTGGGAGAAGCGAAGCTATTCCACCCGCATGAGTGCTTTCGATTTTGTGAAAGGTAAGCCCGTCAAATTGCGCGTTGAATTCCGTGAACCGGTCGGCAATGCGCATGTGCGGCTGATCTGGGATCGGGGCATACGCGATGAATCAGAGCGGCTGCGCCGCGAAGCCTCAGACCTCGCGGCTTCCAGCGATGCGGTCGTTGTGGTGGCGGGTATCCATGAGGGTGAATTCCAGGACCGTGCCATGCTGGGGCTGGATCACGGACAGGAGGAACTGATCCGCGCTGTGGCCGCCACCGGCAAGCCTGTGACCGTGCTGCTCGTGGGCGGCAGCGCCATCACGATGTCTGGCTGGATGGACCGCGTCAACGCCATCGGCATGGTCTGGTATCCGGGTGAAGAGGGTGGGAGAGGCGTAACAGATGTGCTTACCGGAAAGGTATCTCCCGCCGGTCGGCTGCCTGTGACCTTCCCTGTTCATGAAGCCCAGCTCCCGCTGAGTTACTGGCACCTGCCTACCGGCCGTGGAGATGATTATCACAACCTCAGCGGAGAACCCTTGTTCCCCTTCGGTTTCGGCCTCAGCTATACAACCTTCGAATATTCAGATCTTCGGTTATCCGACACCGTTATGAAGGCAGAAGATACCGCATGGGTTAGCCTCACGGTCAAGAATACCGGTCGTTTCGATGGCGATGAAGTCGTCCAGTTATATGTACGCGACGAACTGGCCAGCGTGTCACGCCCGGTCATGGAGCTGAAGGCTTTCCAGCGCATTTCGCTCCGACGGGGGATGTCTGAACAGGTTAAGCTGGCCATCACCCCGGAGATGCTCACGATGTGGGGGGCAGATATGAAGGAACGGATCGAGCCTGGAGATTTCCGGATCATGGTGGGCGCATCTTCCAAGGATATCCGCTGGAAGGGAACCCTGCGGGTGAAATGACCCTTTGATGATTCGTTTAAAGGTGTCGGAGTTCAGTTTCATTATCCTAATTTCATGGGACAACCCTCCGACATGATAAAACTTCTTCTGTTGCTCTGCGGGATCCTGCCGCTGTCAACCTTGTGGCCGGAATCGGAAGTCCCGGTCAGGCAGCGACGTCCCAATATCCTCTTCGCCATCGCCGATGATCATTCATTTCCGCATGCTTCGGCCTATGGCAGCCGGATGTTCCGCACCCCAAATTTCGACCGGGTGGCGGCAGAAGGGGTGTTGTTTTACAATGCCTTTGTAGCGGCACCACAGTGCAGTCCTTCGCGGGCATCTATCCTCACCGGCCGGAACATCTGGCAGCTTGAGGAGGCGGGTACGCATTCCAGTTATTTTCCGTCGAAGTTTCCGGTCTTCACCGATGCATTGGAAGGGGTGGGATATGCCATCGGATACACCGGCAAGGCCTGGGATCCCGGAAACTGGGAGGATGCGGGCCGGTCGCGCAATCCGGTGGGACCAGAGTACAATTCGAAACGATTTCCCACCGTACCCTCCAAGGGTATCAGTGCCATCGATTACGCCGCGAATTTTGAGGATTTTCTCTCCCGCAAGACATCGGACCAGCCTTTTTTCTTCTGGTACGGGGCGCATGAACCGCATCGGGTGTATGAGGCAGGCAGTGGACAGCGGAGTGGCTTCGAAACCGTGGATGCGGAGATCCCGGCCTTTCTCCCGAAGGATTCTGTAGTACGGAGAGATATGGAGGATTATGCCCATGAGATCGGGTGGTTCGACCGGCAACTCGGCCGCATGATCGAACTGCTTGAACAGCGTGGAGAGCTCGACAATACGATCATCATCGTCACGGCGGACAACGGGATGGCCTATCCTTATGCCAAGGCGAACCTTCAGGAGTTCGGCACCCATGTGCCTCTGGCCATCCGCGGGCCTTACGTGCAGGGAAAGCGTAGGAAGGTCAATGATCTGGTGAGCCTGGCGGACATCGCACCCACAGTGCTGGAGATGGCGGGCATAGCTCCCATGGCCGGGATGAGTGCCCGTTCGATCATGCCCGTGCTTTCCCGCCAAGATGATGCGAAGACTGATCCTGCGCGGAATTTTGTGGTGACGGGACGTGAACGGCACACCCATTCACGGCCCGACAATCTCGGGTATCCGGCCCGCGCCTTGCGCGACGGACGTTTTCTGTACATCAGAAACTTAAAGCCTGATCGCTGGCCGGCCGGAGATCCGCCACCAGAAAGCCCTTCAGCCGGGCCATTACCCAAAGGAATGAAACCCATCGTGGAAGGCTACGAGGACATCGATGCATCCCCGGTGAAGTCGCATATCCTTCGTAATAAAAAAACGTATACCGAAGCCTACGGTCTCGGCTACACGAAAAGACCATCCGAACAGTTGTTCGACATCATCGCAGATCCCGGCTGTACGCGGGATTTGGCGGGTCAACGGGATCATCATACTATTCAGAAAAGGATGGCCGCGCGTCTCGATTCGGTATTGAAGGCCCAGGGGGATCCCAGGGTTACCGATCGGGGTGATGTGTTCGAAACTTATCCGAGGTTCGGGGGGATGCGTCCGTTTCCGGGATTCCGGGAGCAAGGTAAGTATAACCAGTGATGGATATGGTGTCAGCCTTTCTGATCGGGCCCCGGCGTTTCTTTCAGATTCGAGTAGAGGTTGGCCAGGGCATAGATCGATACGCCGAACAGGACACCGGCCAGGATCAGGATTTGTTCCATGAGTCCGGTTGCAGCAAAGGATAGTTTTAGCAGGATGGTTGAAATGACGAATCCAGAATTCCGGATGATCAGTGCGTAATCATCTGTATGGAAAAGGGACACAAGCAGGATGATCACATCGCTGATGATCAGGAGGGTAAAGAAATGATCGAAGAAGATGCTGTTGATGTCCAGCGCAGTCTGAATATCTGAATAGCTGGTAACATGGAGGATCCAGTTGACGAGCGAATAACCGGCCAGCAAGATGGAGGTGTAGAGGAGGATGACAGACAGTCTCTTTTTTGCGGAGATGAACTGTGCGATGTCTGCACTGATGACCTGGATCGGTGTCTTTCGACTCATCCGGTTGAAAAGATATATCAGCCCGAATACCAGGAGTACGGTGATCAGATCGAACCACAGCTTTGCCTTCGCCGGATCCTGACTGTTCATTCCGAGATCCAAATAAGTGATGTCCTTGAAAATGCCTCGTATTAGTATGAGTGAGATGATCTCGTACTGCTTTCCGATGTACTCCGATGTGGATTTGGGCAGATAGTAAAGCAGGAGGTATGCTTCATATACAAGTAGAAAGGAAAACGGCGTGTAAATGGCATTGATGGGGCTGGCCAGCAACTTTGCATCCCTAAGGGCGGGAATAAATGGATGAATGAAACAGAGGATCAGATGGGTCAGGAACGAAAGAATGGCTATGTACAGGGTGACCCTCCCGAACCTGGTGCGTAGCGCCGGTGAAAAGAATTTGTCCTGGGTTGAATATGTTGACAATTTCGTCAGATTTAAATAAATGTAATATAATTAATGACCAATTGGTGATGAACCGCGAAATCCTTTTCGCACATTTACCGCACCCCCCGGGCTTTTAGCCCGGGAGCATGTGGTATCTTGTCATTCCATACGACAACTCAAAACCATGATCAACAGGACATTCTTAGGCGGATTGATGATCGGCCTGCTGACGACCATCGCCCATGCCCAGCCTCCGGCCCCTCACGGCATGTTCCTGCGACAGCCTGTGCCGGCAGACGGGTCCGTGGCCGCCTTCAATGCCCCGGTTTTACGCTGGCCCTATCAGAAAGGAAAGAGCATCCGCTATGAGGTTGAACTCTCGCGTGACAGTACCTTTCAGGATACATCCACGATCCGTGTCAGGGATCTTCCCGGTGCGATCTGGCATCCGCATCGCGCGATTTCGCAGGGGCGCTGGTTTTGGCGTCACCGTGTCTCCGGTAAGACCTGGTCGGCCCCGCTGCGTTTTCAGGTCACGTCTTCATCGATCCCGAATGCATCACCCGCATCCGCGAAATTCCTGAAAGGAGTGTCCACTACACATCCGCGTATTTTGAGACTTCCGGATGCAGGCCGCGGAAAGTTGCGACTGACGGATCCTTTGGCGGTTGCCATCTTTTCAGAAGCCGATTCCATCATTCGGGTCGGCATCATTCCCCGGGATTCTGCGGCTCCGTTACGACAGGCCAAGGATCCTGCCCAGTTGAAGAAACTGCGTCAGGATGCGGTGGTGTATCTCGGCGAGCGTTTATTGACGGGCATCACCCTGGTGAGCCAGGCCGACCGGCTGAGAACTGACGAACGATATCGGAACTTTGCCGTGGGTCAGGCATTGGTAATTGCCGGCTGGGATGCCGATGGCGTAACGGAGTCCAGCGATTTCGCAGATGGGGCCTGCATGTACGCCATGGCCCTGGCCTTTGATAGTTTCCATGACCGGATGAGCCCTGCGGAACGCGACAGCCTGGTGCGAGCCATCGGGCATCGTGCTGCTCGCTTTCATGCTGCCTGGGTCAATAATATCGAGTCCAAAGTGCTGAGCGGGCATGTCTGGCAGTACATCCTAAACGAGTTTTTTAATACATCCCTGGCCTTGGTAGGGCATCATCCAGAAGCCGGCACCTGGCTCTCCTACGCATATGAACTCTTCACCGCCCGGATGCCCGTCCTCGGCGGGATCGATGGCGGATGGTCGGAAGGCGCGCATTATTTCACGATGAACATGGACATGTTGGTGGATATCCCCGAGCAGATCCGGCGGTTCACGGGATTCGATCTGATCCGTCAGCATCCCTGGTATCGGGAACAGGGTTGGTGGATGACCTATCACATCCCGCCCGGCTCGATGTCGGATGGATACGGAGATAATGCCGAAGAATACGTTGCCCGCCCTGCCTACGCGGCTTTTGCCGAATACATGAGCCGGCGAAACGGGGCGCCGATCTATGATTGGTATCTCCAGAAATTCAGAAAACTTCAGGGTGATGATCTGGCGAAGGAGCATATCCTGCGCTGGCAACGGCTGATCGAAGGAACGAATGTATCTGCTCCGAAAAAGCCTGAAATGCCCGACCTACCCATGATGCGGGTGTCACGCGATGTGGGATTGGCCGCGGTGCATTCCGATCATAAAGCGCCTTCGAAAGATGTGATGGTGGCCTTTCGATCCGGCCCGATCGGGGCCTACGGACATATCCTGGCGGATCAGAACACCTTCAACATCCTGGCGGGCGGGCATCGGCTCTTCTATCGGACCGGTTACAAAGTGGCGATGGACGATCCGCACCGGGTGGGATGGAGCAAGCACACACGCTCTCAGAATGGCATCCTGATCGATGACAAGGGACAGCCTTACAATGCAGAGTCTTATGGCTATCTGAACGCACATTTGCAAGGTCAGCGACTGGCCTATGTGGCCGGAGATGCCTCGGGGGCATATCGGAGCGAGGAGTCGAAAGAAGATCACGGCATGCGTCGTTTCATCCGGCATCTGGTATTCCTCCGGCCCGGACTGGTGGTCGTCTATGACGAACTGGAAGCCCGTAAAGATGCTCAATGGAGTTGGCTGATCCATAGCATAGAGCCGATGTGGATGGATTCCGTTACGGGCGCTTTCAGTGCCCGCGTACCCGGCTTCAGCGGACAGGGCCGGCTCTGGT
>CAJBZC010000020.1 GCA_903959965.1 uncultured bacterium | reverse complement strand
GCTCCCCGGACTGTGGCCGTCCAAACCTTGCTCCTTATCTCTTTCAATTGCAAGTTGAAAAGCAAAGGCCGAAGGAGCAGGTGCCATTACACGAGCAAGCGTTCCGGAAAGTCGCGGCACAATAACCGTTCCAAGGAGCCAACCCGCCATGAGTATAACTAAAGCATGTCCGGATTGTCGACTCAGTGCAGAGACAGAAATGACCGCAATGGAAATAAATGCGTACAGGACAAATAAAAAAAGAACCAATAAACAAAAATTGATCCATGCCACTACAGGAGATGCCAATGCTACAACACCAGCCGTAATAAAAAGTGCCGGCAGCACGAGCGCCAGACCGGTTAACAATAGAGCCAAGGCCTTACTGCATAGCAATACCATGGTACTCGTTCCAGTACTCGAAAGTAGTCGCAATGTCTGCGTCTCCCTTTCCCGACTTACCCGATCGAATCCCCATATAACAAGCAGCAATGGGAAGAAAACATAGAGTGCCTGTCCTGCTGTCATGACACCGAAACGCGAAAGACTGACCTTGTCCGTGATGGCTCGGGTCTTGGTTTCATTTTGATTATGTGCTTCCAGCCATACGGCATTACCCAGGAAATCATCCAACCCCCTGTCGATAATAGCCAATGAAGAAACCGGTTTGTACGCATAAAAGCCATAATGAGCAGCAGAATGAGGGTTCTTCTCTCCCTGCTCCAACCACTGTCGATAACTCTGTGCTGAAGCATCATTTCGGATCTTGTTCTCAGATTTAAAATATTGCAGACCGTCAATGATCGCTATCAGAAAAAGCGCATAGAATAATCCTGCACTCCAAAGGAAACGACCTGAAAACAATACATCACGAATCTCTCTGATAACGATCAACCGATTCATAGTACTTGCTTTTTCTTTTCTCTTAAAGATGTAAACATACTTTGGTGATTTACACCTACCACGGCTTTTATGGTCATTTCCATTGATAATGCCCGGGGTAATCAGTTACCTGATCTGCAGCCTGCTGTTGATGATGGTCAGATAACTGGACTCCAATTCATGCAGTGTCAGATCTCTGGCAGTAAATTCCCTCAAAAGCCTCACTGCACTCATGATGCCAATGCGGTGCCCGTCTTCCCGAGCTCGAAATAAATCGTGAGTGGCCATCAATACGGCCATGCCCTCCTGGCTCAATCCACGGATGATGGCACTCAATTCATTACTGGCGTAAGGATCCAATCCACTGGTAGGTTCATCCAATAACAACACCTTTGCCTGCTTTGCCAATGCAATGGCAATACCAACTTTCTGGCGCATTCCTTTACTGTAAGTCTGAACTTTCCGACGATGGGCCTCATCAGAGAGTCCTGCACGGGTTAAAAAACCTTCCAGCTTATCAGTCATATATTTTTGACCCGACAATCCACTAAAGAATCTCAGGTTTTCCAATCCAGTAAGTGTTGGATATAGCATGACCTGTTCCGGTATATAAGCGATAAATTTCTTGGTGGCCGGATTACCCGCCTTCACTTCCACGCCATTAATCCACGCACTTCCTGCGGTTGCAGCAATAAAGCCCATAAAGAGATTGATGGTGGTGGTTTTGCCCGCACCGTTAGCACCAAGCATACAATAAACTTCACCTTTCGGGATGTGGAGATCGAGTTGGTCAAGCGCTTTCCTTTCTCCGTATGTCTTTGACAACTGTCTGGCTATTAGCATATTACCATTTTTAACGTTGAATTTTTATCCCATGTGGTATCAGGAAATCAATGGACATCAAAAATAGGTTTATTTGCAACATTGTTGCATATTTTTCGTAAATCATCGTTACCTCCACAAGAAATAATTGAAGGGAGTTAACATCCCGCTGTCGACAATACCGATTAATCGCTCAGATCAGTTTTGCCTTTCCGGTGAAAACAGTGCGCGAGGCCCTGGGTTAATGAAGGAAATTCGTTGCTTATCTAATACTTATCTTGCCTCCTAATTTTTACACTTTTGGATTTTATAAAAGTGATGAAAGAGCCAATACAAGGTCCCTCGGAGGCCTCGTGATGACACTCGAGGGTAGTATGTGTCCCTCACAAAACAAACATAGGATGACAGCCGGGGGATGGTTGTCATCAGAATAGCGGCGTGTTATTGTAAGGTATATCAACAGTCAAATCTCACTTTCAGTATTTGCATGTTGCAAAGGGGAGAATTTTCATTAATGGCATCCCGTGCGGAGCGAGGAATCTTGTATTGGTTGTTCCTTATAAATTACAACGTGTAAAAAATGTCATCCAATTTTTGTTTTTCAATAAACAAGGAAGGAATTAGCTTTAGACATCATTCAAACAGAAGAAGGAGAAAGGCATCAGATTACGTATTATCATTGGTCATCCTGAGGCCTCCGAAGGATCTTGTATTGGCTGTTCTACTTCTCGCAACACATCCGTGACAAAATAATTCCCGTTGCCACAGCGGCATTGAGCGATTCCGCATGGCCGTAGCGAGGGATGGTGATGCGCCGGGAGGCACGGCTCATAAGGGCAGGCGATGCACCCCTCGATTCATTGCCGATAACAATGACTGCTTCATTCAGCGGAGCGCAGGAGAAGAGGTTATCCCCTTCCAGCGCGGAACAAATGAGCGGGACAGTACCCAGCTGGTCGACAACCGAGAGGGTATCCAACACATGCACCCGGATCCTGAAGATGGCACCCATGGTGGACTGTACCACTTTGGGGTTGAAGATATCGGCAGAATCAGGGCTGCAGATGACCTGGTCGATGCCG
>CAJBZC010000019.1 GCA_903959965.1 uncultured bacterium | reverse complement strand
TGTATTGCCTGTTCATCGTTGACATGGCGCAACCAGCTTTCGTGCTGTACCGGCAGTCAATACAAGATTCCTCGCTCCGCTCGGAATGACAGGAGGGTGTGGTTGTTTTGTTCGGAATGATCTCTTTATCAATTGTCATTCCGAGCGAAGCGAGGAATCTTGTATTGGCTGTTCCTTCAAAATTAGATCGCTTTAAAAATTGGCATCCTGAGGCCGCCCATTGTAATTCAGCCATCTTGTAGAATTGGCCGAAGGATCTTGTATTGCCTGTTCATCGTTGACATGGCGCAACCAGCTTTCGTGCTGTACCGGCAGTCAATACAAGATTCCTCGCTGCGCTCGGAATGACAGGAGGGTGTGGTTGTTTCGCTCGAAATGACAATAAAATAACAATTGTGTAAGTGGGCACAACCCAAAACTCATGCATGGCACTAGTAAATGACATGTATCATCTCCGGTGTATGCATCTCTGCCTAACTTAGCGATATAAACACCGTTAACATGATCAGTGCCCTCACACCGGAAGATCTTCGCAAGCCATGTAATCCGGAACTACCGGACATGCACCAGTCGCCCGGTACGAATGCCGATGTCCCGATCTTCGGACAGGAACGAGCGAGGGAAGCCCTGGCACTGGGATTGGGATTGCATGCGGATGGTTTCAACATCTACGTTTCGGGAGAACAGGGTTCTGGTAAATTGCCGGCAGTAGAATCGTTCATCACGGGGCTGGCTGCCCGGGAACCCATTCCGGAAGATCAGTGCTATCTGCATTGTTTCAACGATCCATATCAGCCCAGATATCTGCAACTCCCCGCCGGCAGAGCCTCGATCTTCCGCAAAGACATGAAGCAACTGATCCGCTCGGCCGTTCATTCCTTGGTAGTTTCTTTTGAACACGATGACTATGCCGAGCGCCGGCAACAGCTCCATAACCGATTTGAAACGCGACAGGCCGAATTGCAGCAACAACTGATGGAAGAGGCGAACCGCGAACAGTTCCTGCTCAAACAGAATGCGTTTGAAGTATTCACCATTCCACAGAAAAACGGTCAACCGCTGACAGACCAGGAATTCGCTGCCCTCCCGGCTCAGGAACAGGAAGAGACCCGAAAGCGACAGGAGGCCTTTTCCGCAAAAATCCAGCGCGTTATGCTGGAGACCCGGCATCTGGAGAAGGAAGCTGCCACCGCCTTCGCACAACTAGAGTCCGAAGTGGCCGGCTATGCCATCACCAACCTGATCACCGAGATGGAGGAGCGATATACCGACCTGTCTTCCGTTGTCGGATATCTTCAGGAAGTCAAACAGGATATCCTCGAAAACCTCGCGGAATTTCTGATCTCGCAGAAACCTCAACCGACGCCCGGCAACCAACTGCCGCAGGTGGATTTCCTCAGACGATATGAGGTCAATATACTGGTTGACAATGGCCGTCAACAGGGAGCACCCGTGGTGATCGAACGAAATCCGACCTACAATAACCTGGTAGGAAAAGTCGAAAAGGAAACGGTGATGGGGTCTCTGGTAACCGATTTCACGATGATCCGAAAGGGTTCCCTACACCGTGCAAATGGGGGGTATTTGGTAATCCGGGCGGAAGAGCTGCTCCGCAATCCTTTCTCATGGGAGGCGCTGAAACGAGCCATCCGTGATCGTCAGGCGGTGATCGAGGAGGCGGCAGACCAGCTGGGCTATCTCACGACCCGAACCCTTAAACCGGAACCGATCCCGCTGAAGGTGAAAGTTGTGATCATCGGAAGTGAAAACTATCACGACCTGCTGCATGCCTATGATCCGGATTTCAGAGCCTTGTTCAAGGTTAAGGCAGCCTTTGATACGGACATTCCACGCACAGATGCCTTGGTGGCAGATTACGCCCGCTTTCTCAGACGGCAGGCTGAAAAAGCAGGATTGCCCATGCCGGAAGGAGCTGCCATCGCTGGCATTCTGGAACACGGCGCCCGTCTCGCCGGGGATCGGGAACGTATCACCAGCCGGGTGGACAGCCTGACGGATATCCTTCAGGAGGCAGGACATTACGCCCGACTGGCATCATCCACCAGTACGACACGTGAACACGTAAACCGCGCCATCGAACAACGTTTTCATCGCAGTAACCTGATCCTGGAGAAGATTCAGAAGATGATCTCCCGCGGTCAGCTCATGATCGATGTCACCGGCACCCGCGAGGGCCAGGTGAACGGATTGTCGGTCACCGACATGGGGGATGTCGCCTTTGGCCGCCCCATCCGGATCACTGCCAGTGTCAACCCCGGCAAGTCGGGCATCGTGGCCATTGAACGGGAGGCACAACTCAGTGGCCCCATCCATACCAAGGGCGTCCTGATCCTCAGCGGATATATTGCGGAAACCTTCTTCCAGCAAGCCGGCGTGAGCCTGTCGGCCCGCGTGGTATTCGAACAGAGTTACTCGGAGATCGAAGGCGACAGCGCCTCCAGTACCGAACTCTATGCCATCCTCTCCAACCTCGCTGATCTACCCATCAAACAGGGCATTGCCGTTACCGGCTCCCTGAACCAAAAGGGCGTCATCCAGGCCATTGGCGGCGTGAATGAAAAGATCGAAGGCTACTATGATGTGTGCCGGCAGGCCGGATTGGACGGCACGCAGGGCGTGATGATCCCCCGGTCGAATATGCACGACCTCATGCTTCGGGAAGACGTGGTTGAGGCCGTCAGGACCGGGCAGTTCCATGTATGGTCGGTAGAAAACGTAACGGACGGTATCGAACTGCTCACCGGCATGAAGGCCGGCAGCCCGACCGAAGAAGGGACGGTTTACCACCGGGTATCAAAGACCCTGGAACGATTCAGCGAAAACCTGGCACCCGAGGAGGAACACCTTGAACACTCCAACGGCCAGGGACACTGGGTATCAGATGTCGTAATGGGGCAATCCAAGTGATCAGCACAGGATCAGGTGTTCAGCCGCAGAAATCCGCCGTCCACCGGATAATCCGCTCCCGTGATAAATGCTGCTTCGTCGGAACAAAGGAACAGCGCGGTATTGGCGACTTCTTCCGGTCGACCCATCCGACCGATAGGCTGTGACCTGGAGAGTTTTTCGAACACTTCAGCTTCGCGACCGGGATAGTTTTTCTGCAGGAAGCCGTCCACAAAGGCCGTATGTACCCGGGCAGGGGAAACACAGTTGCAGCGGATGTTATCCTGGATATAATCCTTGGCGACAGACAATGTCATCGACAGTACGGCGCCCTTGCTCATGGAATAAGCAAAGCGGTCGTTCAGTCCGGCCGTGGCGGCCACGGAACAGATGTTCAGCACCACTCCTCCCCCGTCGGCCTTCATGCGCGGAATGGCTGCATGCAGGCAGTTGTAGACACCTTTTACGTTGATCCGGTAGATGCGATCGAAATCCTCTTCGGATGTATTATCGGCACGACCGATGTGAGACACCCCGGCACTGTTGACCAGGATGTCTATCCGCGGGATGGCGGCAAACACCCGGTCAACTTCCTCCTGAGATGACACATCACAGGGATATCCCCGCTCGATATCTCCCGGCTTAAGATCAACCACATGCACGATCGCTCCCTGACGGGCAAAAAGTGCCGCTATGGCCTGACCGATGCCGCTGGCACCACCGGTGACGACGGCATGCTTACCGGACAGGAAAAACATTTGCATATTCATTTTTATTTATATTTTTCGGATTGGGCTGCATGCATGCGCAATGCATCATCGACGAGGAAAAGAATGGACGCGTAATCTTTTCCGGTGGCTTCAGACAATGCCATTTCGCAGGTCCTGGTGGTGGCGTAATGCCCGTCGCATGCTGATTCCAGCGCCTCCGATGCTTCATTTCGTGTAGCCGAGGCCGTTAGTTCCGGAAACAGGAATCCCCGATCGCCTGCCATGCCGCAACATCCGGCATTCAAGGGAATGGTGACCTGATCTGCACAGCGTTCTGCGATGCGCCTGAGCTTTGGAGTGCCACCATTGCGCTCCAGGGTACACACCGGATGCAGCATGACCTGACGTTTCACAGGTGTGTGAGGCAGTACCGGCAGTATCCGGTCATGCAGGAGGTCCAATGCATCCAGGAATCGCATCTGACGGTACTTTACCCGATGATCCGCATCCAGTGCGGGTTCCAGGTGCTGAAGTGTATGTGCACAGGAACTTACATCGGTAATGATATCGAGCCGCCCGTTGTCACTGGCTTTCCACAGGCGATCCACTACATGGTTAGCGGTATATTTCCAGGCGTCTGAATATCCTTTTGAAGAGAAGATCTGACTGCAGCAGGTACCCGTCATCGCATCAGGAATGGTCACAGGAATGTCTGCCTGACGACAAACCGACAGGAAGACCTCCATGATGTTCCGGTCTTCACCCGGGTAGGTTCCCATGGTGCGGGATATACAGGACGGGAAGTACACAATGCCGCCTTCGCCAACGGCTTTTTGATGTTGTTGCAGGACCGAAAGAGAGGGCGGTGCAGAGAGTACTTTCGTCCAGACCGGAAAACTTTTAACAAGCCTGCGGATCCCCGTGGTGAGTCCTGTCATGAAACCCGCGCCCAGCCAGCGGTTCAGCCCAGCACCGATGTGCAGGGCCATCCTCGCGAGGCGCTCGGCTGTGGTAAAGTTCTTAGCGACAAGAAGGGCCATGGCATTGGCACGCGGCTCGTGACTTTCGCGTCGGAGCCGCTTCACCAGGTCGCCGGTATTGATATCGACCGGACAGGCCGTGGCACAGAGCCCATCCACCGCACAGGTATCGAGTACATCGTATTGAAAAGCGCGCAGGAGTTCGTCGTGTGCCTGCATATCGCCGTCCTCCTTCATATTCTGCAGCACACGGCGGGCGACGATCCTCCGCCTCGGAGATGCCGTCAGATCGCGGCTCGGACATCGATGTTCGCAGTAACCACATTCTATGCAGCGATCCACCTCCTCCTCTACCGCCGGCATGCGTTTCAGATCACGCAGATGCGCGGAGGCATCATCGTTGATGATAACGCCGGGGTTGAGGATACCTTCCGGATCAACGGCCTCCTTGATGCGCCGCATGATCTGATAGGCCTCAGGCCCCCATTCGGTTTCAACGAATGGCGCCATGTTGCGACCGGTGCCATGTTCCGCCTTGAGCGTACCATCGTATCTGTCGATGACCAGGGTGACCAGATCACGGATGAAGCGATCGTAGCGTTCGACTTCATCGGGTGTATTGAAGGTCTGGGTCACTACAAAGTGAATGTTCCCGTCCTTCGCATGCCCGAAGATGATGCCATTATCGTACCCATGGGTGATGAACAAGGCCTGCAGGTCGATGACTGCATCGGCGAGCCTGTCGACCGGGAAAGCGAGATCTTCCAGGATCACCGAAGTTCCGCTGGCACGCACGGCGCCTACGGCCGGAAATAATCCTTTGCGCACCTTCCACAGAAAGGCCTGCTGTGATGGCTCTTCTGTAAACACCGGGGCGTGCAGCAGGTTCAGGGTAGTTACCTGGGAAAGAAATCCATCTACCTTGGCCGAAAGGGCATTACGCTCTGGCTCCTGGAATTCGATCAACAGCGCCGCAGCCTCATCCGGCAGGGTACGTACCACCGACGGCATACCGGACATGTCCTGTACGGAACGGAGAGAGGCCCGGTCCATCAGTTCGGCCATCGCAGCTCCGGACTCCAGCAGCAGCGGAATGGCGCTGCAGGCCGCATGGATGTTCTGGAAATAGAGCAGGGAGGTGGAACGAAAGGGATACTCGGGGATGGTTTCCAGCACGGCCTCGACAATAAAGGCCAGGGTCCCTTCCCCTCCGATCAGCAGATGCGCGAAGATATCGATCGGATGTTCGTGATCGATGAAGGCGTTGAGGGAATATCCCACCGTCGTCTTCATCTTATATTTATTTCTGATGCGCTCCCGAAGCGTATCATCCGCAAGAATGGATCGACGGATGTCGGTCAACAGTTGGAACAACGAGGATTGTTCTCGCTCAAAGGCCTGCCGGTCGCCAGGATCGGATATCGTGTAGGCGTGACCGTTAGGCAGCATGAAGCGCAGGTCACGCATGGTGTGGTAAGCATTCTGCGCCACGCCGCAACACATGCCGCTGGCGTTGTTGGACAGAATACCGCCCATCATTGCGGCACTGATGCTGGAGGGATCGGGTCCGATCTTTCGACCGAGGGATCGGAGTCGCGCATTGACCATGGCGCCGGTGATGCCCGGCTGAACGCACACCCGGTTTCCGTTGTCCTCGATGATCACCTTCGACCAGTGCTGGCTCAGGTCGACCAGCAGACCGTCGGTCACCGACTGACCTGACAGGCTTGTTCCGCCGGCCCGAAAAACCAGCGGGACTTGCTGTTGCAGGGCGTAGGCAAAGAGTTTTCGGATCTCGTCTTCGGAGACGGGCTGGACCACGGCCTTCGGCACGAGGTAATAGAAACCCGCATCGGAGGCGTAAGTGACCCGGTCGAACAGTTCCGACCGGATCCTGGTAGATGGAATGATGTCCGACAGTCCGTTCAGCATAATGATATCCGCTTGCGGAAGAGATTAGGCATCGATGCAGACCTGACGCTGACTGCCGAGGCCTTCGATGGCCACATCGACCACATCTCCGGCTTTCAGATAGCGGGCCGGCTTCATGCCGAGGCCCACACCGGGGGGCGTGCCGGTGGAGATGAGGTCGCCGGCTTCCAGGGTCATGAACTGCGAGAGATAGTGTACCAGGAAGGCCACATCGAAGATCATGGTGGAGGTATTGCCGTTCTGTACACGCTCTCCGTTGACCGACAAGGTCATGGACAGGTTCTGTACATCCGTGATCTCATCGGTAGTGGACAGCCAGGGACCGAGCGGGTTGAAGTTGTCGCATGACTTACCCTTCGTCCATTGGCCGCCGCGTTCGAGCTGGAAGGCGCGTTCGGAGACATCGTGGGAGATGCAGTAACCGGCGATATGTCGGAGGGAATCCGCGGGACTGTCGAGGTAACGGGCATCTGTGCCTATGACTACGCCGAGTTCCACTTCCCAATCGGTCTTTTCGCTGCGGCGGGGGATGATGATCGGATCGTTGGGACCGACGACGGTATTTGCTCCCTTCTGGAAGACGATCGGTTCCTCGGGGATGGCCATGCCCGACTCCTTTGCGTGATCGGAGTAGTTGAGACCGATGCAGATGACTTTTCCGGGGCGTGCCACAGGGGCGCCGAGGCGTTCGTCTGGGGGCACATCGGGCAGGGATGCAGGATCCTTGAGGATCTCAGCCAGTTTTGCCAATCCATTGTTGCGGAAAAAGGCCCGATCCCAGTCGCTGAAATGTCCGGATAGGTCTTTTCGGGTCTCTCCTATGATGACGCCGGGCTTTTCCGCGCCGGGCTGTCCGAATCTGATGAGTCTCATGTATGAATGTTAAGTAGGAGTTGCGAAGGTAACGAAGATGCCTCAATGGGAGTCGCGCAGGACCTCACTTCCGGAACCTCCGCGCAGGAAATCCATGTCGGCCCCGAGGTGTGCCTGTTGCACATGTCGCTGGTAGAGTTGCACATATCCGCGGTTGACGGTGGGATGTGTGGGCTGCCAGGCAGCGCGGCGGGCGGCGAGTTCAGCTTCATCGACCAGGAGCGTCAGACTGCGGCCCTCGACATCCAGGGAGATGAGGTCGCCGTCGCGCACCAGGGCGATGGCTCCGCCGATAGCCGCTTCGGGAGACACATGCAGGACAACGGTGCCGAAGCCCGTGCCGCTCATACGGCCGTCGGAGATGCGGACCATATCTGTCACGCCCTTTTCGAGCAGTCGTCTGGGAATGGCCATATTGCCGACCTCCGGCATGCCGGGATAGCCGACGGGCCCAACGTTTTGGAGGACCATGACGCTGTTTTCGTCGATATCAAGCGTGGGGTCATCGACCCGGGCATGATAATCTTCGATGTCCCGGAAGACAACAGCGCGGCCTGTGTGCCGCATCAGATGCGGGCTGGCGGCGCTGGGCTTGATGACGGCGCCATCGGCGCATAGATTTCCGCGGAGCACTGCAAGACCTGTCTCCGTTTTGAACGGTGCTTCCGGACCGGCGATGACATCCGGGTTCCAGGCCTGGGCACCTTCCACGTTCTCACCAACGGTGCGACCGTTGACGGTGATCGCATCGCGGTGCAGGCGATCCCCAAGCCGGTTCATGACCACAGGCAATCCGCCGGCGTAGTAGAAATCTTCCATGAAATATTTTCCGGAGGGCTGCAGGTTGGCCAGCAGCGGGATGCCTGCGGAATTCCGGTGGATGTCTTCCAGGTCCAGTTCCACGCCCATACGGCCGGCAATGGCCAGCAGGTGAATCACGAAGTTGGTGGATCCGCCAATGGCCGCGTTCACACGTATGGCATTTTCAAAGGCCTCGCGGGTGAGGATATCGGAGAGTCGGAGGTTTTCCCGGACCATCTC
>CAJBZC010000018.1 GCA_903959965.1 uncultured bacterium | reverse complement strand
TGAGCACATTTATGGAGAATCCGGCTAAATACATGATGAAGAAGGCTCCAACGAGAGATACTGGTATGTCTATCAGCGGGCGGAAGGCGATGGTCCATTCCCTGAAGAATAGGTAGATGATCAATACCACCAGAATGATCGCGATCAGCAGTGTTTCCTTAACCTCTGTAATGGCTTTGCGAACAAATTGGGATCGATCAAAGCCGACTTCGAGCATGATGTCTTCCGGTAGATCCTTCTTGATCTGATCCAGGCGCTTATACACCTCATCCGCAATCGCCACGTGATTGGATCCCGGTTGTGCTACCAGTCCCAGGTTCACGGAACGTATGTTATTCTTGCGGGTGGCGCTTTCCTCGTTTTCCGGTCCCAGTACCGCATAACCAATATCCCGCAGTCGGATGATCTGACCAGCCTGCTGCAGAATGATCAGGTTGTTGAAATCATCTTCTGTGGAAAGCTTGCCATATGCCTTCACCGTCAGTTCTGTCGAACTGCCGCGGACCTTGCCGCTCGGCAGTTCAATGTTCTCGCGGTCAAGGGCCGTTTTGACATCCTGGATGGTCAGTCGGTAAGCGGCAAGCTTCCCAGGATCAAACCAGATGCGCATGGCAAAACGCTGGCCGAAAACATTTACAGAACTCACGCCCGTAATGGTCTGTAATCTTTCTTGTACGATGTTTTCTGCATAATCCGTCAACTCGAGGAGGGTTCTGCGATTGCTCTGCATCTGCAGGAACATGATCGGATCCGAGTCGGAATCCTGTTTTGCGACGGAAGGAGGTGCATCGATATCTTGTGGCAGTTCCCTGGATGACTGAGAAACTTTTTCCCGAACATCATTGGCCGCTTTTTCAAGATCTACGCCAAGCTCGAACTCGACGGTAATATTACTGCTGCCCTGTGCGCTTGAAGACGTGATGGTGCGAACACCTTCCACGCCATTTACCGCCTTTTCCAGCGGCTCAGTGATCTGTTGTTCAATGATCTCTGCATTCGCACCCTGGTATGACGTACGAACGTTCACGACCGGCGGATCGATGGCAGGATATTCCCTTACACCGAGGAATGTGTACCCGATCGCCCCAAAAATGATGATGACAATAGAACAGACGACGGCCAGTACCGGCCTTTTTATGCTGAGTTCGGATAGATTCATGGATGGCCGCTTTGTGGATTATTGGAGCCGGGTGACCTTGACCTTGGAATCAGGACGCAGGAACATGAGTCCGGTGGTGATCAGAGTATCACCTGTAGAAAGACCTTCCACTACCTGCACCCTGGCGGAATCCCGAACCCCTGTGCGAATATTCCTGAATTCAATTTGTCCGTCATTGAGCACTATAATCTGTTTGCCTCTGGCCACCGGAATGATAGACTGCGTCGGTATCATGATGGCGTTATCGTCTTTGCCCAGAATGATCCTGACCTTTGCAAAACTACCGGGTAACAGATACTTGTCGGCCGCGCGGATGTCTGCGCGCACCGTCAGGTTTCTGGTCGTTTGATCCACACTGCTTTCCCGTGCGCTGACCACAGCGTTATATTGGGTTCCGGACCCCTCGACATAGAAGCGAATATCCAGGCCGATGTTCAGTTCTGAACTATATTTCTCCGGCACACTGAATTCTACGCGCAGTCGCTCTGTTTCGCTGATGGTCGTCAAAATATTGGAAGGACTGATATAAGCACCCGGGCTAACCCGTTTGAGGCCAATTCTGCCAGCGTAAGGAGCACGGATCTCCGTGCGGGAGATGTTTACTTCTGTTAGTTCGATATCTGCCTGGAGGTTATTTACCGCCAGCAGACTAAGATCATAATCCTGCTGACTGATACCGTTGATCTTCAATAACTCACGTTGACGCTCTTCTGTCTTGTTGGCGATCTGAAGTTGAACCTTCAATTTTTTAAGTTGTGCCTGCAGATCTCCGTCAAAGATCTTGGCAAGCAGATCTCCTTTGCGGACAACCCCGCCCTCCCTGAGATTCAAGTACACCAGTCTGCCATTGATTTCGGGTCTGATCTCTGTCACCTCGTTAGGGAGAATGGTGCCCGTAACTTCGATGGCGTTGCTGATCGTTTCCGTTTTCACCAGGAGTGCTTCCACCGGAAGCGGCCCTGATTTCTGCGCATTGCTACCATTCTGTCCCGGGCTCTGAGATTTCTTTTCGCTGCATGAAAATAAAACCAGGAGGGCGCAGAACCACCCTCCACCGAGCAATCTGTGTATCATAACACGAATTTATGCTTTAGAAGCCATTTTCGATGAAAACCAGCGTTTTTTGGGATGAATGGACGGCTTTGTCAGCCAACCAGCGAGCCATTTGGCGCTAACTCGTCAGGCTTCAGTAAAATAACGGATCCGTCTTCGGCATAAGCGCCGAGGATAAGACATTCGCTCATGAAATTGGCCACCTGCTTTGGTGGGAAGTTGACTACCGCTACTACCTGTCTCCCTACAAGTTCATCGAGGGAATAATTAGCAGTGATCTGTGCCGAGGACTTCAAGATACCTGAACTACCGAATTCGATCTTGAGTCTGTATGCTGGACGCTTCGCATTCGGGAAGGGGAGTGCTTCGATGATAGTGCCCACCCTGATTTCAACTTTTTGGAAAGTTTCCCAGTCCAAAGAGGGCTTTTGCATAAAGGGTATGAGTTGAACATCAGCCTTCCTGGTCTCTCTTTTCCAGCAGCATTCCGCCGAGATCGCGCAGTTCGTTCTGTTTGTCCCGACTTTTTTCATCATCGAAACATTTAGAGAATTCTTCGATTAGGAAACCGATGATGGCGCGATTATCCATAGGCTGGAAGCAATTGGGAGTCCGGGACACCTGTATTCTGTCCAGATAATGATCAACATCTTTTTGAGCGTAAACCTGTCCGGAAATCGGGTCGATGTAAAAAAGTATCCTGGGTTTCCTGATTCTTTGAGACCTTACATCTTCCGGATTTTCGAAAAATCCAAGGATGAACTGACGCGGTATGTGAATCGCCCGAACCGGGATGTCAAGTTTCTGGCAGACGCTCTGGTAGAGAATTCCGTTGGAGATCGGGTTACCTCTGCGGGTATCCAGCAGTTTGCTGATCAGGAAATCTTCCTGGTGACTGTAGGAAATCTCCACACCCCTGAACATGTGATGTGCATAAAAGATCCTGTTGACCACATTGATCTGTTCCAGGGGAGTAAGGTAATTATTGAGTTCCAGCCATATACTCTTGCAGATCCGATCAAGGGTTGTCTGATAATCTTCAACGATCAGATCTGGAAACTTGTATCTGGACACCAGGAATGCACCATACATTAGATCGGGTTCATCCTGTGCAGCCCATTCACAAAAACTTTTCTGAAGTTCATTGAAATGGATCTTGTGGATGATGGAATCAACACGGTGTTGTACATGTGGATGGGGATGAACCTCGGAGAGGTCCTCCAGACTGGGTATCATTTCCTTGCCCAGGTCAAGGATACGCTCCTTCACGGCATGGAAAACATCCACATCCGGGTCATCCACCAACGAAAGCAGTGCGGCCACTTCTTTACTGATACTCATGGTCATTCTTAATTACACCTTATTACGCAGCAGCCACAGGTTTATTGTTGCATGATTTTCATGTACATCCTAAAATTCCGAATATGCAACGACGTGAGCATCAATAATTATCCACAGATTCGGGAAAACTGTTAAAAAACAAAGCCACCCGTCATAATCATATGACGCAGTGGCTTCTAATAATGATTTTTATTCCTCCCCCTTTAGGCTTTCTTTTTTGGAATCCTCTTTTTCGGCGGGTTGGCAATGGCATCTTCGATCATCTGTTTGACATCTTCAATCGTCAGCTGCTCAATGGATTCATGTTTTTCTTTTGGAATAGGGAAATTTCGCAGTCCCTTTTTTATATATGGTCCATAAGGCCCTCTAAGCAGTTGTATCTTTTCCTTTTCAAAAACTTTGATGGTTCGCTCATCCTTTGACTTTCGTTTTTCAATGATCATCGGAACGGCGGTATCAATGGAGATTTCATAAGGATCGTGATCTTTGCTCAGGGAATAAAACTTTCCATCATGCGCAATATACGGGCCGAATCTGCCAATGTTTACTTGTACGGGATGGCCTTCGAATTCACCGAGCTGCCTGGGTAGCCGGAATAATTCCATCGCCTCATCAAAGGTGATGGTTTCGATACTTTGGGTGTTTTTGAGTTTCGCAAATCGAGGTTTCTCTTCATCCGATACATCTCCGATCTGAACCATCGGTCCGTAACGTCCCATCCGCGCTACCACCTTTTTTCCGGAGGCGGGTTCCGTTCCCAGTTCTTTCTCTCCACGGATACGTTCGGCATTTTCGAGCGTGTTTTCTACATCCTTCTTAAATGGTGCGTAGAATCCGTCCAGCATCTTGCCCCACTGCATATTACCCAGGGCAATTTCATCGAATTCCTGTTCAATGCGTGCCGTGAATCCATAGTCCATGACATCGTCAAAATATTGAACAAGGAAATCGGTCACGACCAATCCGAGATCCGTAGGGAAGAGTTTTGATTTTTCCGCACCGGTGATCTCGTGTTGTGTAACCTTTCTGATGTCATTATGGATCAGGGTTAAAACTCGGTAGTCTCTGCGTAAACCTTCCTTGTCACGCTTTTCTACATAGCCCCGTTTTAGGATGGTGGAGATGGTAGGAGCATAGGTGGAAGGCCTGCCAATGCCTAGTTCTTCTAGTTTTTTCACCAGAGATGCTTCGGTAAACCTGGGTTGAGGACGGCTGAATCTCTCTGTCGCCCTCATCTCTTTCATATCAAGTACTTGTCCGGGCGAAAGTGGTGGCAGAATCCCGTCCTTTTCCTCATCACCTTCTTCCACTTCATCATCATCCCTGCCTTCCATATAGGCCTTCAGGAAACCATCGAATTTAAGGACTTCTCCCTGGGCTGCAAGTTGTTCGCCATTGCTCGAGATGTCAATTTTAGCTATGGTCTTCTCCAGTTCCGCATCCGACATCTGGGATGCCATGGTCCGCTTCCAGATGAGTTCGTAGAGTTTCTGGCCATCAGCTATATCCACCTTAAGACGGTCCATGTCTGTAGGACGAATGGCTTCATGCGCTTCCTGTGCAGATTCGTTCTTATTCTTGAAACGACGGGGTTGGTGATAACGCTTTCCGTAGGAGTCTACAATCTGACGCTGTATGCCCTCCATGGCCGTATCGCTCAGATTCACGCTGTCCGTTCGCATGTACGAAATGAAACCGCCCTCATAGAGTTTTTGAGCGATGAGCATGGTTCTACTTACACCATAGCCAAGTTTCCGGCTCGCTTCCTGTTGGAGTGTGGAAGTAGTGAAGGGTGCAGCAGGGGTTTTTTTCGCAGGCTTCACCTGAACATCCGATACGGTGTAGGTAGCCCCCAGACATGAGTTCAGAAAGGCCTGAGCGTCCTGTTCTGTTTTATGACGGCCGCCCTCAGCCTTGAAATTGACGATTTTTCGGTTGATATCAGGTGCGGTGAACCAGGCATCCAGCTTGAAACTGCTCTCTGCCTGAAAGGCATTGATGGATCTTTCACGTTCTGCAATCAACCTGACCGCCACACTCTGAACCCGCCCGGCACTGAGATTGTTGCGCATGCTCATTTTGCGCCATAAAACCGGGGATAACTCAAATCCAACAATGCGATCGAGGATCCTTCTAGCCTGTTGTGCATTCACAAGGTTCATGTCCACGGTCCGGGGCGATTTCACCGCAGACTGAATCGCAGGCT
>CAJBZC010000017.1 GCA_903959965.1 uncultured bacterium | reverse complement strand
CAACGATGTAAAAACTTGCACACAGCAAGTAAAACATAAATAGCTATATTTCATTTTATATTGACCAATGATCCATCGAACTGCAGATCTTATGCAACCGAAGTCAGGCACCTTTGATCTTTAGCAAGATACACCCATATTTGAGACCTCCCCTCCAATCATGATAACCACATCATACACTTCCGAGGCTATTGGATTTACGGCTATTGTTATGCATAGATTCACTGAAGCAAGCTAAGTTCTGCTTATGTTAATTATTCATTGACCTTTTTGATCTCCGACAGGTTGTATCACCAGCACCCAGTCCTGGGGCGATGGTAAATTAGGGGTATCCCAGGTACCTGACGTGGCTTTAATCATGCCCTGGTCAAAGCGTCGACCGGTGGCCGGGTCAAAAAAGAAAGCGCTGTAGGCTTTCCCGGGCATCAGATCCTTCACAGTGATCCCTTTCCATTGGTAGATGCCTTTTTTCGGAATGTATATGAAACGCACCCCATTGGGTAAGCCGGAAGCAAAACAACCCGGGGCCCATTCGGGGTGAGGCTCAAAGGATTGCCAGGGATATTGTTCGAGCAGCTGTTTCCCGATCCCCAACTGTGTTGAACCCGGATAGTGCATGCCTTCTTTCCATGTTGTCCAGTCGTATACGGGACTGATCCCCGGATCTCCTTCCACGCTGGCCTGCCAGATGCCAGCTGCGCCATAGGTATGGCCTGCTGCGCCACTCAGCATGAAACTCCAGAAAAGATGTCGCTGCAGGTCCTGGAAATTTGTCTGCATATGCCCTTCATAACATGCTTCGCCACAGAGCGCAGGTCTGGCCGGCGGAAGCGATTGGCATGACTTCATCAGGTCCAGTGACTGGGCGGCGGTCTGATAGCCGTTATGCCCAATGCCGATCATGTCAAAGTCGAACACCGCATTGTCTTTGATGGCCTTCCGTGGATCCTCGGGGGCGTGATAGGTCAGCGGATGATGGTAAGGATCTGTTTCCTTCAGGTATTTGGCCAGTTCCGACCAGGGGCCATAGGCATCTTTGGCCTCCCCTCCTACGATCCAAACCGTAGGATAAGCCCCGTAGCGTGCGATCAAATGGCGCCAATGCCGCTTGAAGCCATCAAGCCCCACCTGCGCCAGGGTGCTCTTTCCTCCTCCTTGTGGGCGTCCCCAGCCCCCAACGATCACAGGCACGATGCCGGCATCGACGAGCAGCTTGATGCGACGGTCGGCAAATCTGAAATACTCGGGATTGACCACGCTGAAATCGATCTTTTCATAGGGCTTACCGCCTTCATTTTCCCAACGATCTTCCATCATGTTTTCATCCGGGTAAGGGCCGCAAACGATCTGAACAGCGTTGAATCCTTTGGCTTTTCGATCTGCCGTCAGTTCCTGAAATCCCGGCCAGTCAAGCCGCTTTGCCAGGCATTTCCACCAGGTGTCTGCGAGCCAGAGGAATGGGGTGCCATCTGCATGCCGGAAATGTTTTTTGTCTTCGGCCACCTGAATAAAGCCGTGCTTTAGCAATGGATTTTCCCCGTTATAGGCTGAAACTTTGAGTACTTGCGCTTCTCCGTTGAGGCCGTCGTTGGACTGGTCACTGCACTGTACCCGATAAGTGTACTGCCCCGGGAGCGGAGGCGCAAATCTGACCGTCCACTTTTTATCGCCCGCCCAGAAGGCTGGAACTTTCCATTGTTTTTCACCTTGCCGAAAGATAACATCCACCTCCACATCTGTAAATGCATTTGAGTACTGTACAGACGAGATGAAAGATGCTTCAAACACATCCCATTGTGAGGCCCTTGACCTGCCAGTCTGTGCATTGACAAGGACAATGCTGAAGGTGAGCATGACCGAAAATAAACAGCGTATGGATCGAGGGATGGTCATCATCTTTATCTCTATTAAAAAT
>CAJBZC010000016.1 GCA_903959965.1 uncultured bacterium | reverse complement strand
TGTCGCTCCTGCTTCCCTGGATCCGGATCCCGGTGCAGCAGGAACCGGAGGCACCCGTCACTCCGGCGGTGCGCATGCTTGATGTCGTGGCCACGGGAGATGTTTATATCGAGGAACTCGGACGGTCGGAAACCCTGCAGTTTTCGGCCGGTCAGTGGGCGCTCCTCGCCTACATCATCGTTGGGTTGGTCGTGCTGGGCGCTTTCCTGAAGGCGCTGCTGCACATCCGCCGGCTCTGGCTTCGGCATGATCATGTGGAAGTGGAGGGCTGCCGTTTTGTGGTCACGAGGGAGCGGGGGACGCCGTTTTCCTTTCTGCGCAGCATCTTCTGGCATGCAGATATTTCGCTGTCATCTGAAGCGGGGCAACGGATCCTGAAGCATGAGCTGGTGCATGTCCGCGAAAAACACACACATGACAAGCTGTTCCTCGGCGCCATGCTGGTGCCTTTCTGGTGCAATCCGTTCTACTGGCTGATCCGCAGGGAGATGGCCATGATCCATGAGTTCATTGCCGACCGTCGTTCGGTGGATGGTCCGGATGGCGCCGCCTTTGCCGCGATGCTGCTCGAAGCAGCATACCCGGGGCGCTCGCATCTGCTGGCCAACGCCTTCTTTCATTCACCACTTAAAAGAAGACTGAAAATGTTACTGAGTACACGCAATACACGCACATCTTATGTCACCCGCGTTCTCGCCCTGCCTTTACTGGCATTGGTGGTGGCCGCTTTCACGCTGCGGCCTGCATCGAACCGGGATATGATCCCTGTTGATCCGAAGGCTGGCGTCTTCACCGTGGTCATCGATGCGGGGCATGGCGGCCATGATGCCGGTGTTCGGACCGCAGACGGCAAACTGACCGAAAAGGAACTGGCCCTGGCCATCGCCCAACAGATCCGCGACCTGAACACCGATCCGTCGTTGAACATCGTGCTGCTGCGCGAAAAAGATGAATATCAGCCCTTAAAGGAAAAAGTAGAAAAGTCCCTCGCCCTGAAGCCGGACGCTTTTGTATCGATCCACATCAACGGTGCGCCTGAGAAAGGAAAAGGATTAGATCGATCCGGCATCGAAGTATTTCTGGGTACAAAGAACAAACGCATCCTTCCATCCTCGGCTCAGCTGGGCAGTATGATCACCGGTTCACTGACCGGCATCTATCCAACGATGGATATACTCAGAACCCGGAGCAGCAGTATATACGTACTTGATGCCCCGCAGATCGATTACCCTGCGGCTATTGTGGAAGTCGGCTATCTGACCAATCCGAAAGACCGTGCATTCATCACCCATCCGAAGAATCAGGCGGCTGTTGCCCGTGGTATCCTCAAAGCCCTCGTGGGCTTCCGTACTGTCCGCAGCGTGGAGATTTCCTCCATGCGCATGGATACGCTGCCCCAGGGCGGAACGAAAACCGGTCAGGTCACCATGAAGATTGCCAGAGATGGCACCGGCACCGAGCCAGTGCTCGTCATCGTCAACGGCCAGAAGATGGAGATGAAACAGCTCAACGGGATGACCATCACGGCCGATAGCGCAATTTACTTTCAAAAGAACGACGTTGATGCTATCAAAAAATTCGGTGCCGAAGGAAAGAACGGGGTACTTATCTTCAATTCCGCGGATAACGTAAAGACGCCGACAGAAGAGAAGCGGATCGTCAACGTTCATTTCAGTGGTACAAATCCCGAATCCTCCGGCAAGAAAACACTGATCGTGATCGACGGGAAGTCTTACGGGATGGCCCTTCCCGGAGAAATATCTACTCTCAAGGAATTATCACCCAACGATATCGCTACGATCAACGTAATCGGCAAAGAAGCAGAAAAAATTTACGGCCAGGATGGCAAACAGGGCGCGATGGTGATCACAACCAAGCAGGGTAGTGCCCTTGAACTGACGAAAACGCCGGAAACTATGTTGATCCGCGTGGATTCGACACCATCAGGAACACAGATCCGGGAGTTGACAGTCATTAGATACCGTAAGCCTGCTGGAGGAAACTCCGATCCGCTGGTAGTGATCGACGGGCAGAGATTGGGACAACTGTCCGGCGCCAAGCTCGACCAAGTCATCGATCCGAGCCGCATTGAAAGCATCAATGTCCTGAAAGGAGAATCTGCCGAGAAATTATTCGGTGCCGAAGGCAAGAGCGGGGTTATCATGATCACATCTAAGGCGGCTGCCGCTGCAACCGGACAGGCAGGTGCCCCCAAGCCTCCGGCCCCGCCCAAGGCTCCGTCTGCCCCTGCTTCAGTGGATCCATTTGGTGAAGCCGGCAAGATCTTTACGACTGTCGAACAAGCTCCTGAGTTCCCCGGTGGAGAACAGGTGATGAAAGATTACCTCCGCAGTCGCCTCAGTAACGATCCGGAGGTCAAGTCGAATAAAAAAAATTACAAGGGCAAGGCCGGCATCCGATTCGTCGTGTATCAACAGGGAAGCCTGGGCGCGTTTGCGATCGATGACAAATCCGGTGGCAACGAAAAACTGGCCGAAAAACTCATCGAATACCTGAAGCGCGGTCCTCAATGGGATCCCGGCCGTCAGAACGGAAAGGTTGTCAAGGTCTGGCATCAGGTGACCTTCAGTTATTAAATCTGTTAGTAACCATGGAATGGTGGGGTGGCCTGTTTAGGCCGCCCTTTTTTTATCTATCAACATTCAAAAGCTGCGCTTCAACCGAAGGTATAGCGCGGCACCAGACAGACTGAAGGATGCAGGATCCTTCGCGAACATCGACTGCAATGTCAGATCAATATCCCATGATTCATCGACCTCTCGTGATAAAGAAGGCAGTAAAATGAAGGTGGCGTTTTCGGGCGCGATTACGCATCCGGCGGAGATGGCATTACCAGATCCAAAGCGCTTGACATAGGCGGCGTATAGCGCCAGGCGATGTGGTAACAGGGATATGGGTGTCAGGCGCATATTTGCTTTCAGCAGATTTCCGTTCATGCCCATCGGCCGGTTGGTGTACCAGATCGAGGCGGATGCGTATCGGTCTTCCGGAAAGGTCCGATCGAACATTACTGATGCACTGAGGATGCCGGTGGTATCGGCAAAACGGCGGACGGGATGAAAATAACTCCAACCCCCTTGAATCCCGTCTCCCTCATGCTGCCGGCCCAACCCGTCCCGATGACAAGATCACCGTGATGGATACCCGAAAATATCTGATAGGCATATCCTTTTCGGTTGAATCGGAAGAGCATGGCGGCAACATGTTCCCCGGAAACCTTGCCAGGCCTGTAGGCCAGCTCTAACGTACGTTCCGGTTTTGGTAAATACCTGAGGCGGATGGCATCGGCACCGGGTTGTTCTTCGTAATCGAAATCCAGGTAATTCTTAGGTATTGAACAGATCTTTGGGTTTCCAGATGTTGTTGATGC
>CAJBZC010000015.1 GCA_903959965.1 uncultured bacterium | reverse complement strand
TGATAAATACCGGATCGAGTGCAAAAAATATTAAATTCAAATATATCACCGGAAACGCTCCTTCATTTATAACCACTACCGGGGGCGATGGGGTACCGGTAACGATGCTTTTTGTTCAGGAGCTGTAAAGCGGCAGAAATCTAGACCAACATCAAATAATACCAAATCATAGCAATTCGATGAGTTGGATGCAGTGTTCACACACTCAGATAATCTGATCATTCATTTTTGACGGTTAACACCATCAGGCCTTCGGCCGGGCGAAGACGTTCACGGTGTGACGGAACTTCACCAGGTCGGAGGCCGTTTCCATTTTCTCCACCTTCGCATTGATATCGAAATCCTCGAAGTACCAGATATCATAGCCGTTCACGGCGATCACGTCAAACAATTCGGCCTTCGCGGCATCTGAGGCTTTGCCGAAGCTCTCCGCGACCAGTACCGGTTTGCAGGCCTGCAACAGATCACCGATCGATTTGATGATCTCCTTGTCGTATCCCTCCGTATCCACCTTGATGAACGAGAGCCTCGACATCCGATCGGCATAATGGCGCTCTAAGAAAGACTTCAACTGCACGCCCCGCACCTTTTGCGGATGCACGAATTTCCCGTGACGACTCTCCGCCGTTGGAGAAATGCCGCCGTTGGCATAAGAGGCTTCTGAAGAGATGAAGAAATACTCCTGATCATGCGTGGAGATCGCATAGTTCTGCGGATGGATCACATATTTGCCCGCATTCAGGGATGCGTTCTTCTCCAAAATCTTGAAAACATACGGATTGGGATCGAACCCGAGGGTCACACCTGTAGTCCCCGTGCAGAGCGCCATCGGAACGGTCGTGTCGCCGATGTTCGCGCCGATATCGATCGCCAGGTCGCCTTCCTTGATGAACTGCCCGAAGAAATCAATCACCGATGCATTCAGGGT
The DNA here is from genome assembly GCA_903959965.1 of uncultured bacterium. Classification (GTDB taxonomy): domain Bacteria; phylum Bacteroidota; class Bacteroidia; order Chitinophagales; family Chitinophagaceae; genus Pollutibacter. The sequence goes on along the minus strand of CAJBZC010000015.1, from coordinate 4,285 downwards.
AATGCTCGGCGCCAGGGGATTCGACCAGTTCGCAAACTCGATGCGCCCGTGCCGGCCCATATCATATGTATCCACCACCGGCGGATATTCGCGGGTGACACGACGTGCTTTCTTGCGGGCGAAGGAGGCCTGGAGCTGCTTCCACATGTGGCGGTTGATTGAAGGGGTATGACTTGAAAAGAATAGATGGCGAAGGTAGAAATAAATCGAAAGCATCCCCGGACCGATCATACATCTTCCTAAGGTTTCCGTTGACATTGACGGAGTCCTGATGGATGAAAGCCCGCCTCAGTTTCGTAATTTCGCGCATGTCCATGTCACAGACCACGCCGTACCTGCTCTATTCCGACGGCAACGGAAACATCTTTGAAGACGAAACCCTCTACGCCACCGGGCGCAGCGGCTGGGATGCCGGCCCCGTTCCGGATGAAGACTGGATCCCGCTCCCGGAAGGCGGTTGCATGTATGAGCTCCCCGGCCGGCGTGGCATTGGTATCGACGTCGTCACAGGCGAGATGCGGCTCTGTGAAAAAGGATGGGCTGTTGCGGCATTTATCCCCCCGGCCCATACGGGCCTGCACCTGGCCGCCTACGAATCCGCCCCCGACGCCCCCACCCTGCCGCTGTTCTGCTACACGGCCGCCGGTTGGCTGAACAACGGATTTGCGGTGACGGCCCTGCGTATCGAGCGCGATATCCGCCAGGAAGCGGCAGGATTCGACACCGAGGCTATCACCAACGGATTGGACCAGATCCTGAAAGCATACCCCCATAACCGGCTGGTCAGCCACCTGGCAGAAAACTGCTGCCGGACCTACGAGTGCCCCGCTGCCCGTAACTTCTTCATCGGCCGCTGGGAATGCCCCGTGCCTACTTCCCCGGCCTGCAATGCCAACTGCATTGGCTGCATATCTTTCCAGCCGCAGGAAGAACAGATCGTATCCACCCAGGACCGGCTGACCTTCAAGCCCAGCGCCGAAGAGATCGTAGAGTTTACCGTCCCCCACCTGGAGACCGCCCCCTTCCCCATCGTCAGCTTCGGACAGGGCTGCGAGGGCGAACCCCTGCTCATGTGGGAGACCATCGCGGAATCCATCAAAGAGATCCGCAGGCATACGAGTAAAGGCAGCATCAACATCAATACCAACGGTTCGAAGCCCGATGCGGTGGAAGCGCTCTGCAAGGCCGGACTGAACTCGATCCGCGTCAGTACCAACTCCGCGCAGAAACACATTTACGAAAGATATTATCGCCCCAACAATTACACCTTCGAAGACATCGTCGAAAGTCTGAAAGTGGTACGCCGATTCGGGGGATGGAGTTCGATCAATTATTTTACTTTCCCGGGGATGACGGATACCGAAGCCGAATATGAAGCCCTGCGAACCCTGATCCGGGAGACCGAACTGAGCATGATCCAGTGGCGGAATTTTAATATCGACCCCGACTGGTACCTGGGCAGGATCGGTATCACCGACCCGGGTGAATCTTACGGGATCAAAACCATCATGGACGAACTGCGTGCCGAGTTCCCGAACCTGAAATATGGGTATTTTAACCCGCCGATGGAGCGAATCAAGGGAGATTTCGAGCAGGATGTGGCGGGTGGCAGGTCCTGGTAACCGATACCCTGCATGCAACCCGGAATGAGGAAAAATCATCTATATACTTAGGGCCTGTCCCGATTTTGGGAGTTCTCTAACGCTTTTTCCCGTTATCTTCACGTCAATCGACACGCTATGGACCGGTTCGAATCCGAGAAGAATGCCAGGGCCTTTACCATCACGGGCATCGTCTGCGGGGTGATCATCTTCCTGCTGCTGGTGATCGCGTGGACGCCGCCTGTCAACCCCGTTCCGGAGACGGAAGAGGGCATCGAAGTGAACCTGGGCAACAGCGAGACTGGCTTGGGCGACGAACCGCCGATGATCCCCGGCCCTCCGGCAGATGCCCAGGAAGAAGAAAACATTCCCCCGAAAAGTGCAGAACCGGTGGTGACGGCTGAAACCAAGGAACCCGAAACCAACGACGACGATAAGGAAGCACCCAACGTGGCCATCCCCAAGCCCGTGAAACCGGCGCCGGTAAAGAAAACCCCACCCAAAGAAAAGGCTGCGCCCGCGAAGCCAACCAAACCAGCGCCCGTGGCGGTTCAAAACCCTAAACCTACCCCGCCCAAGCCGAAGATCCTATATAAAGGCGGCAGCTCCAATACGCAGGGCGGCAACGACGCCGACAGCTGGAACAACAGTCGCAACCAGGGCATCGCCGGCGGCAAGGGCGACCAGGGGAAGCCCGGCGGCAACCCGGATTCCGACAGCTATAACGGTAATGGAGGTTCGGGAAATGGCGGAGTGTCCATCAAAACAGGACTGAGGGGTCGCCGCATCACTCGCTTCCCTTCCTTCCAGGACGAATTCAACGAGAACGCCAAGGTGGCGGTCCGCATCAAGGTCGATAACCAGGGCAGGGTGACAGAGGCCATTTACGAACCCCGCGGCTCAACGGCCAGCGACGCAGGACTTCGCTCGATCGCCATCACCAAGGCCAAACAGCTGAAGTTCGATGTCAACCCCGACGCGCCCGACACGGATATGGGCGTGATCATTTTCAACTTTAAGGTCAACTGACCGGGCGGCGCTATCTTTGCCGCGACGGCGAAATGCCGAGCGCACATGAACTACGCGGAGACCATCAGCTACCTCTACGAACGCCTGCCCATGTTCAGCCGGATCGGCGCGCAGGCTTACAAGAAAGATCTGCATAACACCCTCGAGCTTTGTGAGACCATCGGTAACCCACACCGAAAGTTCCGAAGCATGCACATCGCGGGAACCAATGGGAAGGGCTCCGTCAGCCATATGCTCTCCTCCATCCTGATGGCCTGCGGCTATAAGACCGGCCTATATACCTCGCCCCATCTGCGGGATTTCCGGGAACGGATCCGGATCAACGGACAAATGGTGACAGAAGACTTTGTTACCCGCTTCACCGAACGCATGTTGCCGGAGATCGACCGGCTTGAGCCTTCTTTCTTCGAGATCACCGTGGCCATGGCCTTCGAATATTTCGCGGAAGAACTGGTGGATGTGGCCGTCATCGAAACCGGCCTCGGCGGCAGGCTCGACAGCACCAATATCATCACCCCTGAATTATCCGTCATCACCAACATCGGATGGGATCACATGAATATCCTCGGCGATACCCTTCCGAAGATCGCAGCGGAAAAAGCAGGGATCATCAAGCCCGGTATCCCCGCCGTGATCGGTGAATACGACCCGCATACGGCGCCGGTGTTCATCGAAAAAGCCCAACAGGAAGAGGCTCCGCTGATCTTCGCCGAAGACAGTTGGAAGGCGGCCGGATACCGGCACGAAAACGGACAACTGGTGGTGGATGTATACAAGGCGGGAACTGAAGAGATGCTGGCATGCACGCTTGACCTGAGCGGCATCTATCAGGTCAAAAACCTGCTGACCGTGCTCGCGGCAGTTGACCAGCTGCGCGAAGCCGGCTGGAATTTGCCGTCAGCCAACGTGCTGACGGGACTATCGAATGCCGGTCGCCGCACGGGTTTGAGGGGACGGTGGGAACTCATCCGTTCCAATCCAAGGCTGATCGTGGATGTCGCCCACAATCCCCCCGGTATGCAACTGCTTCGGGAACAGATCAGCGTTACGCCCCATCGGCAGCTGCACATCGTGCTAGGTATGGTGAAAGATAAGGATGTGGATGCGGTACTGGCACTGCTTCCGGATGGTGCCTTATATTATTTTACGCGGGCAGGTATCCCACGGGCGATGCCTGAAGATGAACTCGCTGCACGGGCAGGCCTCTTCGGACATAACGGTAATGCCTACCCTCATATTGACGAAGCGCTTGATGCCGCCTTGGCCCGGGCCGATAAAGATGATCTTATACTTATTTGTGGCAGCGTGTTCCTGGCGGGAGAACTGGATCCGGATCGCTATCGCGATCAGATCTGACGTATATTAATATTTGAGTGCGCCGAGTTCTGCCAGGGCATAGAATAGGGCCGTGCAGTGCATGCTCTGAATGATCTGATTGCTGCGCAACAACTCCTTCACTTCGTCGAGTGTGAACAAATGGATCTCAATGTCTTCGTTGTCGTCCAGCTGCTGATCGCGGGTCAGTACTCCCCCTGTCGCAAGGTAGAAATGCATCCAGTTGCTGTTCGTGGACGGATTGGCAGATGTACGGCCGAGGTATTTGTAAGATGAAAATTGATATCCTGTTTCCTCGAGTAACTCCCGGGCGATGAGAT
>CAJBZC010000014.1 GCA_903959965.1 uncultured bacterium | reverse complement strand
CGAAAACCAAGGTATCGGTACTGATGGAAACCCACGGCGATCTGATCCAAACCGCCGACATCGCCGAAGTCATGCAAGGCGTGGAACGACCGAACGTCGGGTTGGTGTGGGATTTCACCAATATGTGGTCCGTAACAAAGGAGGCACCGATCTCGGTATATCCCAAACTCGCCCCATACATCCGTCATGTGCATGTCAAAGATTTCAAGATGCAGGATGGAAAGATGAAATACACCCTGCTGGGACAAGGGTCAGCGCCCGCTTTCCAGGCACTCGACCTGCTGCAAAGGGCCGGCTACAAAGGGTTTTACAGCTTCGAATGGGAGAAATTATGGCATCCGGAACTCGATGAACCCGATACAGCACTGGAGCACTACGTGCAAATGATGCGATCCTTCGAGAACCGCTGATTCATTTTGACGATCGTTTCCGGAACACCAGGCAATGCTGCCAGGGAAGATTGGAGATGTTGCGCTCCAATTCGAAGCCCGAAGCCTCAAATTCTCGAACGGCCTGGGCTTCCGTCATCTTATGGATCGTTTTGATAGGTACGGATGCATCTTCCCCCCTGAACTCCACCAGACAGATCCGCCCGTCATCCCTGAGGATGCGACGCATGACCTGCGCCATCTCATAAGGATGAGAAAACTCATGATACACGTCAACCATGAGGATCAGGTCAATGGAACGATCTTTGAGCGGAATAGCCGCTTCTGAACCCAACACACAACTAACGTTACGAATGGACTCCCGCTTCAATCGATCATTCAGATGATCGATCATTTCCGGGGATACATCAACCGCAAACACGCGGCCCGAACCGATCTTCCGGGCGATCCGTACTGAATGATAACCACTGCCAGCTCCAATGTCCGCTACCTGCATACCGTCTTTCAAGCCAAGATTACGCAACAGCAGATCGGTGTCTTCCTCCTCCTGTCGTTCCGCACGCTCCAGCCACGGAATGCCATAATGACTCATCACATGCGCGATCTGACGACCCATATACCACTTATCAATGCCGTTGGGATCACCAGGAGCCGTCCGATACCTCGGCTGCGCAAATGACAATGAATTACCTGATAGGAGTAATATACAAAGGAATAAAATTCTATGAACCATGATGAATAAACACGGGTATTTACCAACTGTTCAAACCAACAATCACAAATGATTTGTCATTCCGAGGCCTCCGAGGAATCTTGTATTTGTTGAATAAAATAAGCGGTCAACGCCTCGGACTTTGCAAATACTTAGCATACATCACAGACTCCATCGTCTTGCCAGACAACTTGCTCTCGGCCCAGGAAATGATATCCAGGTATGCAAACGAACGCGTCTCAAATCGACTCTTCTCCAAATGATGAACCTGATCGTGAAACTTTTGCAGCCGGTCACGAATCTCGCGTGGAGGATAACCGAAACTGTGCTGAACGAAATCCAACGTTGCCTTTTCCACCTCCGTCAGTTTCTTCATCTTCTTGAAAAAACGATATGCTGACTTACTCAAAGAATCCAGGATATCATAATTACCCAACTCATAATGACTCAAAAGATGCACCAAACGGGCATAACACTGAAGATCGATCCGCAGATCACCAGGACCATTGATGATCTCCATCGTATAATCAATGGCCTTCCCAAAATCACGGTTTCCGAAATACAACGAAGCGATCTTGTAATTGAATAACATGATCCGATGTGAGTCCACAAACAATCCATGATCAGCCAGGCTGTGCTCGATATCCGGCACCAGCTTCACCCCCTGGGAGAAAGTTCCCTTCATCAGATGACTGTTGATCTTGGCACTGTTGATATAGATCCACGTGTGGATCCGGAAATTGTCATGCTTCAGGATCGCCTCATTCGCCGCGATTTGCTCAAACTCAGACAAGGTGCGATCGAAACCCCGAAAATCACGAAGTGCAAAATGCGCATTGATCAAACTGTGCATCCCCTTCACGAAGTGTCCGGTCTCGATCGATATCATCCGTGGATCCTGAACATAAAGATCCACCCATTTTCGGGCATATCGATAATTCAAGAGGAAATCCTGTCGGATGAATGCAAACCAGCAGAAACTTTGAAAAAGATACATCTGCTCATAAAATCCGGAAACCTTTGAAAGATCTGATGGAAGGTTATTACGGAAATAAATGTTCAATTCATTTTCCTCCGCCTGATCCCGGGTATGTCCATAGATCACATACCACCTATACAACCACAAAGCAAGACTGGAAAGCTTTGTGACCCGCTCTATATGTTGGCTGACTTCCATCGCCTCTTCAGCCAACTCCTGCGTCTTTTGAGCCGAACTGCGTGTAATATGCAAGGTCTCGATCTTCTTCTCCAATGAAATCAACTGCACCAGCGTATTGAACTTCTGATTGGTACGTGCCAGTTCCTTGGCCCGCTCCAGGATCTTCAGACTTTGTAATTTCAGCCCCTTGTTGTATAGGATCCGCGCGTCATCCAGGTATTCACTGAGCTGGAGATCGATATTGTCTTTCGATTTCAACAAACGCAGACTGGCCAACAACTGCTTGTAAAGATGCGTCTTAAGATTCGCGAGTTTCGACTTGTTCAGGGACTTCATCTTCTTGAAAATGGCCTTCTCATCGTAACTGTCCAACGCATCGAGCGCATCAAACAATTGAACCACTTTCAGATCCTCGTTGTCGGAACTGCGTTTAATGTAGATCTTGAAATGTCGCTTCTCCGCCTTCTCCATCGACTTCACCAGCTGGAAAAGCGCATCCGAGAATGGTGTTGACATCATTTGGATTTTTAGTGGAAATGCCCGGATATCGGGCATTTCAGGAGAATGTGCCCCTTATTGACATCAGAAAGAACAAATGAAGATCATCCGACATACGTCTGGATGATGAATACCTTTGTCTTGTCGAGATGATAAATCTAACCCTTGATCAACATCCCGACCCTAAATAAGGAATACATCACCTCTTTTCATATGGCAAGCAATCGTTAACGGTCGGCTGTTTCAACAGCTGACCCTTTTTTTGCCATCCTAGAACATAAAATTACAAAATCACCTGCAGTCTGCACCCCGGTCTGTCGTTTTTGTTATCCGGCTTGATAAGCCGACCCGCCCCCTTCCTGAAATGACAATGCCGACACGAGGCCGGCACTGAAAAACATAGAATTTAATAAACACTTTCATTACTTATTTCAGCCTGCGACGATCCATGCGAATGGTTCCAACTACCGCCTCACGCTCGGAACGAGCCAATTCCACAATCAATTCCTGGTTTCCGATCTCCTCTCTGAGAAAACAATACTTACGGCTGATGTTCTCCCCTTCAAGCACCTCCTCATGAAGAATAGTGCCGTCTGTATCCCGGATGATGAGAACCAGCTTGAGCTTTTCCGGATTCTTGATATCCAGCTTATACACAGGCTGATGGTTAAGATAGCCGACAAATTCAAGAACGGGTTGCGGATTGCGGTCCGTAGCAAAAGCACTGTTGAAGACGGCCATCATGATGAAGATGACAGATGCGCACACTGATCTGATGTTCATGGTTTTCATGAATTTTGTTTTTTTTAATTGATAAAGGGAAATCAGGCAAGCAGGCACGCCGACATATGGCAGACATGATCGTCGGAGCTCGAGCCTTAATGTAAGAGGGCCTTTCGGCCGCTTTGATAATACAAATGTAAAAGGAAAAAAACTGCGTAGAAATGATCTTTCCCTTTCCTATTTGACGTTCAATCAGGAGATAGATAATCTGAAACCCTTGTCTGTTATGAGTTTCAGGATAAATGATTCATGATGCTCAAGACTTTAAAACGAAGGAAAATGAGACATAAAAAAACATTCAACATACTTCGTTTATACTTAACCGTTAGTGATTATTTTCAATGGATTAAACGCATAAATCTTTATGGACATGCTGAATAAGTGATTCGTATCAGCAGATACATCTGTCTAATCAGATTTGATCAATCATCGGGTCTTTGGCTTTCGCATCTCCTGCCTGTATATCCACGGAGCAACAGGTGCCGGATCAGACCATAAACCTATGCGACCCGACCTGGCCGCTGATTCAAGCCTGGTCAGGTTCTCGTCACTGGAGTATTTCAAATAATGCCAAGCCATACCCTCCGAGATCATCAACGCGTTCACATGTTGCTCCTTACGGTCGAATACACGTCCTATCCAGCGCCCATACCTGTCCTTGCTCAACAATTCGACCCTCAATGGCGCCTCCATACATAACTGTCCGAGCATTTCCTTGGAACGACGATAAAATGGCTGGCCCCGCTCAGGCGCGTCGATCGCGTCGAGCCGGATCCTGTATGTGACTCCCTCTGACAACCCTTCAAAGGTGTCACCATCAATGATCCGGACTGCCTGCATTCGGACGCCAGGCAGTTCGTCTTCGAACAGGGGTCGACAGGAAACAAACAAAGTAAAGAAGAGCAACGTTAATGAAACAGTGGGTCTGGCCATGACCCAATGTACATCCTTTCCAGGTGCAAGTGGCAGCTATGTAAATGCAAACTATGACATGGATCATCCTTGAAAAATTCAGAAGTTCTATTTTTGCAGTTGAAACAGTCGAGGTATGGCACTAGACATTAACAACCCAATCCCCATCGTTGATGGATCTACCATCACACGTGAAGCTTTCCAAAGGGATTATTATATACCACAAAAACCTGTGGTGCTCAGGGGATTATGGAAAAAATACCCGGCGTATGAAAAGTGGAGCATGGACTTTTTCAGAGAGACCATGGGTGACATAGAAGTGGGGCTTTTCGGAAACAGGAAAGAGGATATTTCCAAGACACTGCAGGAACCCAATGCAGTCATGCGCTTCGATGAATACCTCAATCTCATTGAACACCAACCGACAGACCTAAGATTGTTCCTCTTCCCGATATTCAAACATAAGCCCGAACTGCTCAGGGATTTCGGCTACCCAGACATCGCAAGCCGCTGGATAAGAATGCCCTTCATGTTCTTCGGACCCGCGAAATCAGTTGTTCGCATGCATCAGGACATCGATATGAGCAACGTTTTCCTGACCCAGTTCCACGGACTCAAGCGCATTGTGTTGTTCCCGCCCGACCAGTCGGACCTGCTCTACAGACTTCCATTCAATGTACACTCCATCGCCGATATCGACCACCCGGACTATAAACAGTTCCCGGGTTTGAAATACGCGAAGGGTATAAGCACCCTCATAGAGCATGGAGATACGATATTCATGCCCAGCGGATACTGGCATCATATCGAATATGTAACAGGAGGATTCGGTCTGGCACTGCGCACCATGGCCAATACGATTCCCACACTCTCCAAAGGCATCTGGCATCTGTCCGCCCTCCGCATTACCGATAACATCATGCGGAAGATCAACGACAAGAAATGGTTCGAGTATAAGCGGAATCTGGCCATGCACAAGGCTGAAAAAGCGATGGAAAAATTCAACTGATTTCCATGTAGCGATGATCCTGAAGGCCGAAACATGACGTACCTTGTAAATGATTCAGCCTTGAGCAGTCCCGCCATGAACAAACCACGAACCCTTGCCATCCTGAACCTCCTTGGAGGAGTCACCGTATTGACCGTCAATGCATTGGCTAACGCATTGCCCATCAATGGACTGAATACGGGGGAGGTGTCCCGTTTCTATCCCAATTTGTTCGTCCCCGCCGGTTTCACTTTCTCGATCTGGTCGGTCATCTACCTGCTGATGCTGGGTTTTATGGCCCTATCCGTCAAATGGATGTGGAACGCACCAACCCTGAGGCCTGCACTGCTGGCCATCGAAATCTCTCCACTCTTTCTGGTCACCTGCATCCTGAATAGTGGTTGGATCCTTGTATGGCACCACCTGCTCGTCGGTTGGTCGGTTCTGATCATGCTTGCATTCCTCTCCACGCTGATCATCACATACCTTCGACTGCAAAAACACAGAAAAAGCGTCACCGGTTACAAGAAAATCTTCCTCTACCACTTCTTCGTGGTCTACCTGGGTTGGATTTCAGTCGCAACGATCGCCAACATCACCGCCTGGCTCGTCAGCCTAAAATGGTCAGGCCTCGGAATCGATCCGGCATACTGGAGTCTGACCATGATCGCCATAGCGATCGTATTAGCCATCCTCTTCGTTTCTGTCAGACGCGATCATGCATACGGATGGGTCATTGCCTGGGCGCTCTTCGGAATCTACGCCGCACAGTCAGCAACAATACCCGCCATCGGTTCCCTTGCATTGGGTGGCGTGATCGTTATCCTCATCAGCTCCGCGGTAAACCTGGTCCTCGACAGGATGAAAAAATGACCGGGCTGAATCCTGATATGCATTCAAAGCAATAAAATCATCATGATAAACCTGAAGAGCAGCCTAAAATGGCTGATGACATGCGCATTGGGAATGAATCTGGTCGGATGCGCGCCAACGAAGAATGAACCAGGTTTCGTAACCGTTTCAGGTACACAGTTCCTGCGCGACGGAAAAACCTACCAATATATGGGTGCCAACTACTGGCAGGGGATGAACCTTGGTGCACCCGGAACCCTGGGCGACAGACCCCGGCTGCTCAAGGAACTCGATATGATGGCCGGTTTTGGGATCCGTAATCTGCGCATCCTCGCCATCAGCGAAGGACCCGATGGAAGTATGCTCCGGATCGCACCTGCCTTACAACAGGAACCGGGTAAGCTCCGGGAAGAACTACTAGAAGGCATGGATTTCCTGTTGGACGAAATGCGGAAACGCGACATGACCGCTGTGATGGTATTGAACAACTTCTGGCCCTGGTCCGGCGGCATGGCTCAATATCGCCTCTGGAACGGCGCCGACAGCATCCCCTATCCGCCTCCACATGGAAAAGGGACATGGGACAGTTATCAGCAATACACAGCTGCATTCTACTCCGATACCCCCGCAATGAGGCAATATGAAAAGGCTGTCAAATCCCTGATCACCCGAAAAAACACCATCTCCGGCCGCCCTTACACCGAAGACCCCACCATCATGTCCTGGCAACTCTGCAACGAACCGCGTGGAATGAACAATACAGAGGCCATGCACCGATGGATCGACGAAACAGCGTCCATGATCAAGAAACTGGCCCCCAAACAACTCATCTCCACCGGAGCCGAAGGATACACAACGGCTCCCGATATCACCGGAACAGACTTCATCAGAATGCATGATGGTCCTGACATCGACTACGGCACAGCCCATATCTGGATACAGAACTGGCAGATGTACGATCCCCAAAAACATGACAGCACCTACCCGACTGCCCATAAATTCATGATCGAATACCTGGCCCGTCATGCCGCAGATGCCCGTAAACTCAACAAACCATGGGTACTGGAGGAATTCGGTATCATGAAAGACAACGGATCCTTCGACCCGGCAGCATCCAACACCCATCGCGATCAATACTATGGCTCCGTTTTTCATGAGATATGGAATCTGGCCAAAAATGGGCAGGCCTCCGGTGTCAACTTTTGGGCCTTCGCCGGCATGGGCCGCCCGGTAACTCCGGGCGAAATGTGGAAGATCGGAGACCCACTCACGGGTGATCCACCCCACGAACCGCAAGGTTGGTACTCGGTGTACGACACCGATACCTCAACCCACCGAATCATCACTGACTATGCAAGAAAAATGAACGCCTTATCTGCCGGTAAATAAAGATGATGACACGTTATGCCAGTAGATGTGGTTTACGAAATCGGAAAAAAATCTCCAGGTAAGGCCATTTTGCTGATCAATCAGCACTATAAACCTTACATGAGGTCGGCTTCTTGCTAATTTTGCCATTCAAACGTAAACTCAACATACCATGGTGAAGCCCGGCAACCTTGTGATCAGCATCTACACCGAAATGACCCCGAACCCGGAAACCATGAAGTTCGTGGCCAACAAACTCCTGTATCCGGGAAAGACCATTGACTTCCCGGAACCGGAAACAGCCGGTCCATCCCCACTGGCCAGTGAATTATTTGCCTTCCCCTTTGTGAAAAGCGTGTTCATCGCCAGCAATTTCGTCACGATCACAAAAACCCCGGAAACAGACTGGGATGATGTCAAACCCTCCATCCGCCAGTTCCTTAAGGAATATCTCGAAGAAGGGAAAGTCGTGATCCACGAGGATCAGGTCATACAAAAGGATCAGCCCGCTTCCAATATCGTCCTTTCGGAAGACGGAGACGTAGTAAAACGCATCAAGGAACTCCTTGAAAACTACGTCAAACCAGCCGTGGAAACAGATGGCGGCGCCATCCAGTTCAAGAAATTCGAAGATGGCGTGGTCACCCTCATGCTCCAGGGCAGTTGCAGCGGTTGCCCTTCCTCCATGATCACACTTAAGTCAGGCATCGAAGGCATGATGAAACGTATGATCCCGGAAGTAACCGAAGTAGTCGCCGAAGCAGAATAATCTTCATTGAAACCCCACCAGCAAACGCAGGGTGCCCATAAGGTCATCCTGCGTTCTTTTTTTCAGGAACTCAGTCCGTGCGTTTCTCACACCGACCCCGAAATCCGCGCATCGACTCATGGATACCAAACCATTTGCCGATCAATACATCAAACCAACGTTGTGGAAGAATTCCCCGGAAGAAAGGCATGGCATGAACGATCCAGGGCATCCGACTGAACATCCGGTTCCGTTCGACATCGTCCAGGATCTTACGCGCCGCGCGGTCCGGACGAACAATCGGAACGATCGGAGAGCGAACACCGTCAAACATGCCCGTGCTGATATAAAATGGGGTAACCGTCGTCACATGAAAATCCCCGCCCTTGGCTTCCAACTCCAAACGCACACTCTCGCTCCACCCAATAACCGCCCACTTGCTGGCAACATATACAGACATTTGAGGGTTCGAAGCCATCCCTGCCGCAGAAGCGATATTGACCAAATGACCACGACCGGCTAACAGCATCGCCGGCAAAAACGCCAGCGTTATGTGCATCATGGCCTGGCTGTTTACCTGCATGGTTCGATCAATTTCTGCATGGGTATGATCCTCAAACAGTTTGCCCGTGATGATCCCGGCATTGTTGATCAGAATATCCACCGGTCCCAACCGCTCTGTGATGGCTGTCGCCGCCTTTCGGACTTCCTCCGTATGCGTGATATCTATCGCCTTTAAGATAACCTGATGGCCTTCGGATACCCAGGACCTGACCCTATCTGCCAACGGATCCGGATTCATATCCCAGATGATCACCCGACGTGCACCACGACGCAGACACTCTTCAACCATTAACCGACCAATACCTGAGGCTCCACCTGTTATCAGAACCTGCGCACCGCGAATATTGCTCATAACGGATTTCTTTTAGGCAAAGTAAAATTATCTGTGGATTTTTACACCGATGGAAGGTTTTCTGAAACAGTTCCTTGAAGGCATCGTTCACACCACACCGCTCGAATACCTCGCTGTTTTCGCAGGCATCTCCAGTGTATGGCTTTCGAAAAAGGAACATATCCTCCTCTATCCGGTCGGACTCGTCAACACCATCATCTATGTTTGGCTCAGCCTGGAGGCACACCTCCTGGGTGAAGCCAGCGTGAATCTCTATTACACGGTCGTCAGCATCTACGGATGGTTCATCTGGTCCAGGAAAGACCGGCAACATCACCACATCCTCCGCATTCGTCATTCAAGCCGAAAAGAATGGATCATACAACTGATATTCTTTCTGGCTTGTTTCTTAGTGCTTTGGATTGCCCTGCGCGCACTCAGGCAGAGTTTCGCTCCGGGAGCGATACCCTGGGCGGATGCATTCGCATCTGCCACCGCATACACCGGCATGTGGCTGATGGCCAGAAAAAAAGTCGAAAGCTGGATCTGGTGGATGCTGACAAACATCGCATCCATACCTCTTTATTACACAAAAGGCTTTGTTTTTACCAGCGTATACTATGTGGTACTCCTCTTCATCGCCTGGTTCGGATGGATGGAATGGAGGAAAAAGGCAGTATCTGAAGGATAATGAGTATGGATTTGATCAGGATCGTGGTCATCGGACCAGAATCAACAGGTAAAAGTTCTCTGTGCGAAGCATTGGCAAAGCATTTCGATGCCATTTGGTGTCCGGAATTCGCGCGCGAATACCTCACAGTGCACGGTAAAGACTATACATTCGAACAGCTCGACGATATTGCCCGAGGTCAGCTCAGACTTGAAGATGAACATGCCAGGCTGGCCATCCAACAATGGTCCAATCAGCAGCAACCAGTCACCCCAAAACCTCTGCTCCTCATAGATACCGATATGTATGTGATGAAGGTGTGGTGCGAATTCGTTTTCGGGAAATGTCATCCCTGGATCCAGGAAGAAATCTCAAAGAGAAACTACGACCTCTACCTGCTTTGCAATACCGATCTTCCCTGGCAACAGGATCACCTGAGGGAATATCCAGATCTCGAAACCCGGGAGACATTGCTTGGCATCTACCGTGACCTGCTGAAACATCAATCAGTCCCCTGGAAGGAAATATCCGGTTCTGGGCAAGACAGGATCGATGAAGCCATTCGTGCAGTGGAAACACTTGTACTTACAAAAAGCTGACACCATGGATACATTCCTTCAACAGCCATTGAAATACGGAAGCCGGATAAAGGCAGCCTTCTATCTGCTGTGGCTCGCCACCGGCTTACTGCATGCCGGTAACTCCGGTCTCTTCGACGATGAAGCCTATTACTGGATATACGCGCAATATCCCTCCATGGGATATTTCGATCACCCGCCGATGATCGGGCTTCTGATCAGCTGCGGATATGCGCTTTTCGCCAATGAACTCGGCCTGAGATTATTCATCGTATTGATGTCCACAGGAACAGTATGGGGAATCGATGCCCTGCTTCGTCAACGAAACGACAAACTTTTCTATGCCATGGCGCTCAGTCTCGGACTGATGCAGGTCGGAGGAATCATAGCCGTTCCGGACATACCGCTCATGTTCTTCGTAGTCCTCTTCTTCCTCGCTTATCGCAGATTTCTTGAACAACAGGGATGGAAGGAATGCATCATCGTGGGACTGACCATCGCAGGAATGCTGTACAGTAAATACCACGGCGTACTCATTGTTTTTTTCACCTTACTGTCAAACCTTCAACTCCTGAGAAAATGGCCGACCTGGCTGGCCGGCATCCTGGCCCTGGCCCTGTTCTCTCCACATCTTTACTGGCAGTATACACATGATTTTCCCTCCTTTCGATATCATCTGTTCGAACGTAATGCATCATATTACAAGTTTGAATATACGACAGAGTACTTCTTCGGTCAGATCCTTCTGGCAGGACCATTGATTGGCTGGCTACTCCTCTGGGCCGCAGGCACTAAAAAAACCATCGATCAGCTAGAAAAAGCACTAAAATGGAGCTTCTTCG
This sequence comes from uncultured bacterium, assembly GCA_903959965.1. GTDB lineage: Bacteria > Bacteroidota > Bacteroidia > Chitinophagales > Chitinophagaceae > Pollutibacter. The sequence goes on along the minus strand of CAJBZC010000014.1, from coordinate 15,721 downwards.
GAATTTATGGTTTTTTCCTGATCAATACACTCAAGGGCCGTGTGGAGGCGAATTGGACTGCACCCGCCTTCATCTCTCTTTTTGTATTGGCCCATCAGCATCTCAACGAACGGGAGAACGCTGCCAAATGGGTGTACAGACTCTTCATCCCTTCCTTCATGTTGGTGCTGACGGTTCGGATTTATATGATGCTGGATATTGATCCGTCTCCGCTGATGCCGAAGGACGAATTTCACCGAAATCCCGAATGGGCCGAAGTAATCAGAAAAAAAGCGAATGGCAGAGCCATTGTATTTGTCAATACCTACCAACGCCCCTCACAGTACATGTTCTACACCGGCGAGAAAGCCTACGGACTGAACAACATTTTCTATCGGCGAAACAACTTCAACTTCTGGCCGGTCGAGGCAGATGTTTTCGGTAAACCCGCACTGGTGATATCTCATGAAAACTATTCCTATTTCACGGATACCATCCACAGCCCCCGCGGATTTATCGGATCCAGACATGTCGATGACTACTTCTCTTTCTCCGGAGTGGATATCAGATCACCGGCCACCGTCGCGGCACATGGAAGGAAAGTAACCACCACCCTTGATTTGCAGATCCCCGAACATATTGCAGGACATCCCCGTATCCATGATTTTGATACCGCGCAGATCATCATGGCAATCTATGTTCGAGACAAGAAAAAAGCAACCCTCATCCAAACAGGCTCAAGGCTTCGGGATGCACGAAACGGGAAACTTGACATTGATCTCGAACTGCCCGAAAGTCTCCTTCAGGAAAAGAATTATCAGATCAAATGGGGAATAAATACCGCCATTCCAGGCTGGCCTTCCCTGAACAGCAGTGACTTCAAACTTGAGCAGACACCGGAGTCCTAGCTCTACTTTAACAGCTTCCGAACATCGGGATCATCTTCCAGATTGTTCATCTGACGCAGTATCCAGGGATATTTTCGGCTTACCCACTTGCTGCGGGGCTTTACGGTATAAACTTTGGGATTCGGCAGACAGGCCGCAATCATGGCCGCCTCCTGTCTGGATAACTTGGCTGAGGACTTTTTAAAATAACTTCGGGATGCCGCCTCTATCCCAAAGATCCCATCTCCCATCTCCGCCACATTCAAATACATCTCAAGAATGCGATCCTTCCCCCACACCAATTCGATCATGAACGTGAAATAAACTTCCAATCCTTTGCGGATCCAACTGCGACCCTGCCATAAAAACACATTCTTCGCCACCTGCTGACTAATGGTGGAAGCACCGCGTACCCTCCCGGGTTTACGCTTATTGTAATCGAGCGCTTTCTGAATGCTTTTGATATCGAAACCGGAGTGATCCGGAAAAAGCTGGTCTTCACTGGCCATGACCGCCAGTCTGGCATTGGACGACATATCCGAACGATCCACATAATCACGCTTCAGCCCGTGACCGGTCAACAAGCTACCCAGCTGCGTAAGCGTCACCGGGGGGTTCACCCACTTCAATATCACCAGATAGACCAAATGAAAGACGAAGAGGAATAGCAGGATGCGTCGAATGATTGAAAGGATCTCCTTCATGGATGGATGTTAAAGATCAAGATACTGCCATTGGTATTTTCGGCCCAGCACATAGGAGTCTTTGTACAGGAAACCCAGCAAGTAACCGGTGGTGGTGACCGCACCGGCTGCTGCGATCTGAGGAAAAAGCACGGGTTCCTTCGAGATCGCCGCATTCAGCAGATGAAGTGTGCCAAATCCAATGCCCGACCACTTCAGCAGACGGCCATTGCTAATGAAGCCGAAAGATCTGGATGGTTTGACAACGGAAACGATATCCCGGTAATCAACCCGGACCGGCATCCTGGCCACCGTATCGAACAACACGCCACCTGTCATCGTGGTCATCCTGCGGATATCGTAGATCTCAAAACGGATCGTATCCTGGTCGATCCGGACGATCCTTCCTGAGAATCTGGCACCAGATCGTTCCAGGAATGAAATGCCCGAGCCCTGCATATAACTGGCCATCCTTCTACCATCTCTCCGCTTCAGTACCAATACATCGGAAGATTGCCCGCTGACAGTTTCTCCAAAAAATATGGAAAGGAGCAGTATGGCAATGAATGCTTTCATATGGTACAGTTAGCTGTTATTTCGTTGCCTCAATGACCAACTCCGGGCTTGACTCCGGTCAGCACACCATAAAATAATGCCAGGCCAAACAGGATAAGAATCGTGCCGGAAACCTTGTTGATGATTTGAATATTTTTCAGGGTGAGTTTCTCACGCAAACGTCCGGCCATCATCACCTTGGCCACATCCGACAGCATATTGACCAGCAGGCAAACACCGAAAATGATGATCCGCTCCGTAATATCATGGACGACAGCCAGGGCCGTGGCATTGATGAGCCAGAATAAGAAAATGCTTGGATTCAACGTGTTGACCAGAAATCCGGCCGTTACGGTTTTAATGGCATCTTTTCGGTTGAATGGGGGGAGATTGCTCAGATCATCCCTTCCGAAATCCACCTTCTTGAAGAATACATAGTAGATACCCATCAACATCAGAAATCCGCCGCCGCCATAGGCGATCTCATCACTGAAATGTAGTATCCTCCCAACCACTTCTGTGAACATATTGCTGAGTACGACCAGGATCAGGTCACTCACCCAAACACCGGTCACGAAAGAGAATCCGCCGGGATTACCATTGTTGATGCTCTGTTTGATGATCGCAAAGATGACCGGACCCACAGATAACATGAGGATCAATCCCAACCCCAACCCCTTGATAATGGCCTCTGTCATGGATCGTATTCAAATCATTCGAAGAGGCTTGCCTGTCAGATCGATCCGGTGGATACGAACTTTTGCCACTCCTCCAGTATCTTTCCTTTCAATACCCTCGGAAACTTGTGCTGACCGCCGATCTTACCCTTCAATCTCATGAATTCCATAAAAGATTGAACTGGGAGCACATGGAGTTTCACTGCCTTCAATGCACTTTTACGTTCAACGGCATAGTCATCGTTCAAGTCCATCAGTTTCTGGTCGATGATGGCACACAAGCGTTCGGCATCCACCACTTCATCGCAACCAACATACCAGTGATGGGCAAAAAGCGTATCATGATGAACACCCAGCACGGTGAACTCCGGTAAAACCAGATTCAATTGCTCGCCTGCAAACTGAATGGCCTGATTCATATTATCAACGCTGAGATGCTCTCCGACAAGACTGAGAAAATGCTTAGTCCGGCCCGTAATAAGGATCTCGCAACGCTCCTTGTCAGTAAACCTCACCGTGTCACCGATCAGATATCTCCAGGCACCCGCAGCGGTGGAGAGGAGGATAGCATAGTCTCGTCCCTCCTCTACCTCATGGATCATAAGGGTGCGTACATTAGGCCTGATCCTGCCTTCAGCGTCAAAATGATCGTCATCAAAGGGCACAAATTCCAGGAAGATATGCTCATTCGTAACCAGTCGCATCCCACTGCAATGTTCCCGGTCCTGATAAGCAATGAAACCTTCCGATGCCAGATAGGTCTCAATATATGTCAACGGCCTGGCCAACAATCGCTCAAATCCCTTTTTATATGGCTCGAACGCCACCCCCCCATGGACAAAAACGTTCAGTCGGGGCCAGATTTCATGGATATTTTTTAATCCGTAACGCTCGATGATCATCTCAAGGCACATCTGTATCCAGGCCGGTACACCAACCACGAATCCGATATCCCAGTTGGGTGCTTCCCGCACGATATCCTCCAGCTTCTCGTTCCAATCCCTTTTTTGTGCAATGTGTTTGCCAGGCTTATAGAAAGGAGAGAACCAGAAAGGCACTTTCCTGGCCGTAATCCCACTAAGGTCACCGGCATAATAACCAGGGCCGCGCTGCAGGTCCGTACTGCCCCCGAGCATTAAAAAACCCCTCCCCACCTGTTTCCAACTAATGGATTCATAGGTCCTGAGGGATAGCAGTTGCTTAAGCATCACCACCCGGTTACCAAACATCAACTCATTGGTGATCGGTATGTACTTACTCGCGGCTTCTGAAGTACCGGAACTCAATGCGAAATACTTGATCTTACCGGGCCAGCAAACATCCTGTTCACCATTCAGCGTCCTGTTCCACCACTCTGAATGAATGCTGCTGTAATCGAATATAGGTACCAGTTCCTGAAACTTTCTGCCCGGATGACGACTCGCCAGAATCTCGTCAAAATTGTACTGGCGACCAAATTCTGTCAAGCGAGCCTTCCGAAGCAGTTTCCTAAGCACACGAATCTGCTGTCGCTTGGGTGAATTGGTAGGTAACTTCAAAGCCTTCGCGATCGTCTGTGGAAGATGTATCTCGAATATGGACATTGTCCGCAAGTTATATCATTGCCCACAATAATCAACAGCAGAGCCAACCGGGGGGTCGACATTAACAAAGGTTGAAGGATATTACAGGGTGTCTGATCAGGACTCCTCCACCGGACCTGCATGCCCTGATGATATTATTCCATCCGAACCTACGGCACTGATCGAAAACTTGCAGGGTATGTCTATGCCATCCAAAACATCAATGAATTCGGTATAAGTACATGCAGGTGGACAAACGATCAACTCACGGGCTTGCATTCTTATCAAGATGTTTCGAATACCCTCCACCTTTGAGATTCGGGCGTGTTTACGGTCTTGAAGCTTAATCCTGCCCGGAATCCAACTGCCAGCATCGGATTTGATGCCGGAAACAATCCGCTGATATTGATGCGACTCTGCAGCAATCAGAATCTGTCCCCTTCCATCTGACGACCCATCAAGTACGGATGTAGTCAGACTGGCCATAGACCTGAAAAAACGCATAAGGCTACTTCGAAAAGGAATCAGGACGATCGTCGCCATGGCCCTTGACCAGATGGCAATATGTATGCATGCCGTGAAAAGACCCGAACGCCAGCTTCCATAATGCTTTTTGGCAAAAATGGCCATGGCACCATAAAACATACGCACATACCTCAATGTATGTTTGCTGGTACTCTCGCCCTTGAAATGAATGATGGGCGGGTGAGACAAATAATGATTTTCGTATCCGGCCTGTCGGATACGATAACACAGGTCGATATCCTCACCATACATGAAAAACCGCTCGTCAAAACCGCCTGTCTTTTCCAGAACAGTTCGCCTGACCATCATGAAGGCACCAGCAAGGACATCCGTCTGATGATCTTTCAAGGGATCAAGATGACCCAGATGATATCGTGCAAAAACAGGGGATCTGGGGAATAATCTTGAAAGACCCGATAACTTATAGAAAGCAGTCATCGGTGTTATAAACGAACGTTTGCTCTCACGAAGAAACTTTCCGGATCCGTCAAGCATACGGATTCCTACCGCCCCAACCTTCGCATGCTTGCGAAAATGACCGATGCAGGCGGAAAGACAGTCCTCTGATAAAATGGTATCCGGATTTAAGAAAAGCACGAACTCGCCCCTCACTTCCGCCAAACCCTGGTTGTTGGCCACGGCAAACCCACGATTTTCCCGGTTCCAGATGAATCTGACCCACTTAAAACGAGATTCCAGATATTCACGGCTGCCATCCGAAGACGCATTGTCCACCACAATCACCTCATGCACGATCCCAATCACTGATGGCACAATGGAACGCAGACACTGCTCTAAAAAGTACCTGACATTATAATTGACTATGACAATGGAAAGGGTCATGCGCTTCCTATGAAATTAGTCATTTTATAACAGGATGCATGAACGATTCGCTGTACAGTTATAAAAAACGGCATCCGATGGATGCCGTCAATTCCTGATCTGTTATACGATCGTTTTAAAGTACCAACACACCGGCGGCTATAAACTGTACTTCCCGCTTCGATTCCTTGATCTTCTCGATCTCTTCCTCAGTTTTTCCGCCATCCTTGGCATAATGCTTCAACTGCTCTACGGATACTTGCTTGACCACAGCCTGACCCTCCAGCACTACTTCCTTCCCTAAAATGTCCTTAGGCATGAAAAACTTATAATCCTTGAACTTTACCATCAGATGCGCTCCGTCTGATTTCTGCAACTTCATCCAGCAACCCTTCTCCTGGCAGACCTCCACCACTTTTCCGGTAATCTTGCCGACATATTTGTCCTGCTGAATCCGGGAAGGAAGAAGATCCGAGGACACGAGATCACCCTCCTTATTCGTACCAGATCCATATGTCACGCCCTTTTGAGCAGACACCGGATCCTGGGCGTGTACGACACCCGCCACAAACACGACAATAAACACCATCAGATATCTTTTCATACGTCTGTCTTTACAACGAAGGTCTTATTTATTACCATATATAAACATAGTTGCCTTACTTTTTGGATACCATTGGAATCTTTAAACACATTTAAACGTGTTTTAGCTCCACATCACGGTTGTTCCAACCACTTATTCATGAGGAAAATACTAAATTAATTAGTGGATAAAATGCTAAAAAAATTAGTGGTTTTTTTCAAAATATCATACCTTCGTCAAACATTTATTAATGATCATCAAATAGAGCCCCATGTCAAACAGCGAAAAACTTAAGGCACTCAAACTCACACTGGACAAGATAGACAAGGATTTCGGAAAAGGCAGTGTGATGATGATGAACGAAAAAGGGGAACAACAACAAGAAGTCATTTCAACCGGTTCACTCGGCCTGGACGTGGCATTGGGTATCGGAGGACTTCCAAAAGGGCGCGTAATAGAAATATACGGACCAGAAAGCTCGGGTAAGACCACATTAGCCATCCATGTAATAGCCGAAGCACAAAAAAAGGGTGGAATATGTGCCATCATTGACGCAGAACACGCCTTCGACAGCGCCTATGCCAGAAAATTAGGGGTGGATGTCGACAACCTGCTGATATCTCAGCCTGACTATGGAGAACAGGCCCTGGAAATTGCCGACCGGCTCATTCTATCCGGTGCAGTCGATGTAGTGGTAGTAGACTCAGTTGCCGCACTCGTTCCCAAGGCAGAACTTGAAGGTGAGATGGGGGACAGCAAAATGGGACTTCATGCCCGTCTCATGAGCCAGGCACTCCGAAAGCTGACGGCTACCATCAGCAAAACAAATACCATCTGCATCTTCATCAACCAGCTGAGGGAAAAAATCGGCGTCATGTTCGGAAACCCCGAAACAACCACCGGTGGTAACGCCCTGAAATTCTATGCATCCGTCCGACTGGATATCCGCCGTCAGGCACAGATCAAGGACGGAGATGAAGCCATCGGCAACAGGGTCAAAGTGAAAGTGGTTAAAAATAAGGTGGCCCCACCCTTCCGTTCAGCTGAATTCGACATCGTGTATGGAGAAGGAATCTCCAAAACTGGAGAAATCATCGACATGGGTGTAGAACTAGGGATCGTCACAAAAAGCGGAAGCTGGTTCAGCTACAACAGCGACAAACTCGGACAGGGACGTGATACAGTCAAACAACTCCTGATCGATAACCCCGAACTCGCGCTTGAACTCGAAGGAAAGATCAGAGAAAAGATAAAGGAAATGCAAAATGCATAATCATTAGTACTTGTCAATGGGTTGGTGAGTACGACCGCATCCTGCTGGATGCGGTTTTTTTATTAGCTTACCGATCTCAAACCCGTTAAAGATGCAGCAAACCCGAACAATGACGAGCAGGAAAAGGATCGCACTGGTAGCGCATGACAATAAAAAGAAAGATCTGATCGAGTGGGCGGAATACAATAAAACAGCGCTCCTGAGACATGAACTGGTTGCAACAGGAACCACCGGAAGAATGCTTGAAGAAAAACTGGACAGACCAGTCAAAAAATTGCTGAGTGGGCCACTTGGCGGAGATCAACAGATCGGAGCCATGATCGCCGAAGAAAGGATAGATATACTGATCTTTTTTTGGGATCCGATGGAAGCTCAACCCCATGATCCCGATATCAAAGCGCTGCTCAGAGTAGCCGTTACCTGGAATATTCCATTCGCCTGCGATCGTTCAACCGCAGATTTCATTTTGACATCAAAGCTTTTCCATGAAGCCTACGATGCCATCATACCCGATTATTCAGATTACGTCAAGAGGAAAGTATGAACCTTTAAGATAAAATCAGGTTCTGGAAATAAATGGCATGATACATAGGCTCGCATGCCTGATGGGGTTGAAATCTCCTCAAGGAAGCCAAACATTGAAACTTCAAAACATTCATCATGCCCTTTCAAATCAAATCCGAATACACGCCGGCAGGCGATCAGCCGGATGCGATCAGACAACTCGTTGAAGGGTTGAGCCATGGTGAACCTTGTCAAACCCTGCTCGGCGTTACAGGTTCAGGGAAAACATTTACCATCGCCAATGTCATCCAACAGGTACAAAGGCCTACCCTGGTTTTAACCCACAACAAGACGCTCGTCGCACAACTATACGGCGAATTCAAGCAGTTTTTCCCAGATAATGCTGTCGGTTACTTCGTATCCTATTATGATTACTACCAACCAGAAGCATACTTGCCAGTCAGCGATACCTATATCGAAAAGGACCTCGCCATCAACGAGGAACTCGATAAACTCCGCCTCCAGGCAACGGCGCAACTACTATCCGGACGCAGGGATATCATTGTAGTGGCATCCGTGAGCTGTATTTACGGTATGGGAAACCCTACAGAATTCGAAAATGGAATCATTCGGCTACATAAAGGCCAGACCATTAGTCGGCAAGGATTTCTGCATGGACTCGTCAACGCATTGTACCACCGAAATCAGATTGAATTCAAAAGAGGCTCATTTCGCGTTCAAGGCGATACAGTAGATATCAACCTGCCTTATGTCGACTATGGATATCGGATCACCTTTTTCGGTGATGAAATCGAGGAAATCGAAAGCCTTGATATAACCACCGGAAAAAGAATTGGTACCATGGATAATGCGGCGATTTTTCCTGCCAATCTCTATCTTGCCCCCAAAGAAATACTGCAACAAATACTATCTGAAATACAAGATGAGGCTGCAGCACAGGTCGATTATTTTAAGCAATCCGGAAAATACATCGAGGCGCAAAGGCTATCAGAGCGTGTTAATTTCGACCTTGAGATGATCCGGGAACTCGGTTACTGCAACGGAGTTGAAAACTATTCCCGATTCTTCGACCGCAGATCGCCAGGAACAAGACCCTTCTGCCTGCTCGACTATTTTCCGGATGATTTCCTCTGCGTCATTGACGAAAGCCATCAAACCATCCCCCAGGTAAGTGGAATGTACGGAGGCGACAGAAGCAGAAAAATGGTGCTGGTCGATTATGGCTTCCGCCTTCCCTCGGCGCTGGACAACAGACCGTTGAATTTTCATGAATTCGAGTCCATGCTCGGACAAGTAATCTTCGTCTCTGCCACGCCTGGAGAATACGAACTCGAACGGACCGGAGGTGTTGTGGTCGAACAAGTAGTTCGACCGACCGGGCTGCTGGATCCGCCCATAGAAGTCAGACCAAGCATCAATCAGGTAGATGATCTCTTGGACGAGATCGACAGAACCATCAAAAAAGGATTCAGGGTTCTAGTCACCACACTAACGAAGCGGATGGCGGAAGAAATGGACAAGTACCTGCACCGGATCGACATCAAATCTAAATATATCCACAGCGAAGTCGATACCCTTGACCGCATCGAAATCCTGAGGGAACTAAGACTGGGAGTGATCGACGTACTCGTGGGCGTAAACCTGCTCAGAGAAGGACTTGACTTACCGGAAGTGGCATTGGTCGCCATACTGGATGCCGATAAGGAAGGATATCTTCGGAATGAACGTTCACTTACCCAGACAGCTGGCAGAGCCGCCCGGAATTCGGAAGGACGTGTGATCTTCTATGCCGACAAGATCACCGGCAGCATGCAAAAAACGATGGATGAAACAAATCGCCGGCGAACAAAACAGATAGAATACAATACATACCATGGCATAACACCAACCACGGTATCAAAAAGCAGAGAACAGGTCTTTGCACAAACTTCAGTGCTGGATATCAAGGGCTTTGATCCCACAGATGCAAGGGCAGAGGCAGTTAATGAGGTCCAGCTCTCAAAAGTGGCGGAAGAACAAACCGCTTACCGTTCCATCCCGGAAATCGAAAAGGCCATTAAACTAACTAAGAAAAACATGGAAAAGTCCGCCCGAGACATGGATTTCATGGAAGCGGCAAGGTTGCGCGACGAAATGTTCCGTCTGCAAAAGGAATTAGAAGAGATCAGGCACTGATTGATGGCAGCAACAATCCAATAATGACCCGAAAAGCATTGAATCTCTCAACATAATTGGCGTATGCTTTTAACAGGTCACAATAAAGCGAATTGTCAAATTGAAATAGAAATCTGACATTAGATAGGAGATCCAGCTGATGAGCAACCTCACCAAACTCCTTGATCAAAAGGATTGGAAAGAAAGTTGGATGTTTTGCTTCGACGAACTCGTGGACAAAACAATCTACAAACACTACCGCATTGTATCTGGCCTCAGCTTAAAGATTCGCAGAACGATCCATGAGAAAAGGGATGGTCTTTGACCATCCCTTTTTCTGGATAAAACTATGTTACACGATAGGATCAAACCTTGTAATAATCTTCCCATCCCTTACGGGGAGGGGCACCCACCAAAAGTTCATTGGCAAGTTTATTATTGGTGATCTGTTTTTTCACGCGATCAAATTTGATATCAGTCTTCAACATCTGCGACAATACACCCAGGCAGAACACCTGACTCAAAGGACCCGCCAATTCGAAAGGCGAACGAGTTTTCTCCTGACCCATGCAAGCTTTCAGAAAATTCGCATAGTGATTGGAGGGAGAAACAGGGACATCGGGTAAACGAGAAGCCATATCCTTCGCCTTATCTTCCGGAATGATCGACAGGGTAGTACCATGAGAACCACCCTTAAAGGTCAGATCCTTGCCATAGATGATTCGGCCGGGCTTCAGCGTGTTGGAAGTGGCAGCGACGCCTCCGGGCGGGGGAATATTTGGATCTACATCCGCACTGGCCCCATATCCAGCTGGCAGCGGGGGCAGGTTCTTTTGTCCGTCATACCAGGTGATATCACAGGCTGGCATATCCTTACGCTTCGGGAAACGGAATCTGAGCGTAGATGCCTGCGGAAAGAAGAAGGCATTATGTCCGTCAGCCCGAAGATTGTTGATCTCGTAAGGTAATCCCAACTCCAGAAATTCATGCGCAGTATCGATCAGATGTGCTCCCCAGTCTCCCAGGGCTCCCATTCCGAAATCATACCAGCAGCGCCACTGACCATTGACCAAGTCCTTGTGATAGGCGTGTTCCTTCACGACACCATGCCAGGTATCCCAATCCAACGTGGCGGGAAGCTGTTCAGCAGCAGGAAAACTTTTAATGCTCGTATCCCATCCATGCCAACGGCGACCTCCATTCATGTGGGCAGTAATGGCTGTCACATCCTTGATGATCCCGGCATCCTTCCAGGTCTTAAATTGAAAATAATTGGCTTCAGAATGTCCCTGATTACCCATTTGTGTGACCAGATGGCTGTGCTTACGAGCAGCCTTCATCATCAACTCCACTTCATTGAAAGTCCTGGCCATCGGTTTCTCCACATAGACGTGCTTGCCAAGAGCCAATGCCATCATGGTGATCGGGAAATGCGAATGATCAGGCGTACCGATCAGGACAGCATCAATTTGATTGGCCATTTTGTCGAACATCTTACGGAAATCCTGAAAACGAGGTACGTTCGGATAATCCTTTAATACCGGCAGGGTCTGGGCCGCTCCCATATCCGTATCACAGAAGGCGACAAACTCAGCCAACCCTGTCTTAGCCATGGAACGGACATCACTGCCGCCCTGGTTTCCAATGCCGATGCAGGCAAGTTTTACTTTATCACCCGGCTTGATCGTCCGAAGGGGAATACCAGGAAGCGGATTGGCCTTAATCCAAATCGATGGGAATGCCCCGGCGGCTGACAACAAGGCGGCATCCCTTAAAAATGAACGACGAGAATTCTTTCCCATATGGTCTGATTGTAATGTGATTCTTCCGCTGAATTTCGGCAGAAATGACCGAGCATCCAAATCCGTTTACGCAAACGATAGAGAACACTGATAACCGGCTCTGTTTCAGATATTCAAAGATGGCATAACCCTCGGAGAGGCATCGTACATTTGAGCAGCCCAATATTCTTCATCCCGAAGAAAAAGACAGGGCAAAACCGAAGTTCCTTGCCAATTCATGCCAACATACACGCAAAATCTCTGCTGGCGTGCCTGACAGGCATACTATTATGCCTGCCTGGCATGGGACAACGCCTGCAACGGGACACAACAAAACAGGGATTCTTGCAACTGATCTGCCAAACCGGTTTGTTTGGAACAGGGGTTCAACAGGATTCGATCCGCCTGCCAGGTTCCATCTACAATGCCATTGACATCAGATTCGGATGGCAATCCCGGCGCAATGGATTGTACACAACCCTCTACAGACACCCAACCTTTGGCATTGGAGGGTATGCGGCCACCTTTGACAGACCAGAGATCGGATCCCCTTACGCCATCTACGGATTCGTGGACTTCCCTTACTGGACAAGGAACGAGAAATGGCAGTGGACATACAGCATGGCCATTGGCCTTTCGTACAATTTCAATCCATACGACAAGGAAAAAAATCCATTAAATACGCTCATCGGATCAAGGCAAAATGCATACATACATTTCCACAGTCGGGTGAATCACAAGATCAACGAGAGACTTTCAATCAGTCTTGGACTTGGTTTCACCCATTTTTCAAACGGTGCCTATAAGCTACCCAATGTCGGATTGAATAAAGGCTCACTACTGCTGGGTTTACAATATAAGACCTCCAATGAAAAAGTGATCTCCCGGGATCAATCTCTGCCGGCATATAACAGAAAGACACAAACGGACATTTACTGGTCAAACGGCGTCAAGAACTTCCAACCTGGCGGGGCAATCTATTGGAAAACGGGATTTGGTATCAACAAGACATGGTCGATCGATCATCGATACAGGCTCGGGCTGGGAGCAGACATTTTCTACAGATCAGGCACCTCAAACCCGACAGGCATCGGGAATCCATTAGAGAACATGTGGAGTTCCGGTGTTTACGCAGCATGGGAATGGGTGATCACCGAAAGGCTGTTCATGCCCCTCAATATTGGGACATATCTCTACGAATATGTTGAAAACGGCTCCAAACACCGGTGGTATGAAAGAATCGGACTGAGATACCGCATCAACCGGCAATTATATGCAGGCGTATCCATCAAGGCCCACCTCCATGTGGCAGACTTCACGGAATGGACGGTCGGCTTCAGACCTGCAAAACGCTGAAATTATTGTGATCTGAATTCATTGAAGATCCTGTTTCTTATGTCGGGAATGCAATCGGAAGCCCAACTTGAAATCCAGGCGGGTTCTCATATCATCGCCATGGATGAACATGTCAAATCGAGGTCTGTCAACCCAAAAGTTGCCCTGGTAAATGAGATACCTTCCCCACGAGAACTCCATGAACATGTTTCTGCTCCGAAAGTAAATCTGCTTTCCGAAAGCAATGCCCACTGACTGACTCTGGTATTTCTTAAGTGTTACATCACTTTGATCCGGAATATGTCGAATAAAAGAGGAGCGGTGAAAGGCTTCTCCAAACAGGCCATGTAAGAATTCACGGTCTGAAGATAGATAGTATCTGATGGAGGGTGTCAGGCGATGATGATAATAGACATTATCACCCAACTCAATATGATTTTGATAACCTAACTGCACAGACCATTTTTTATTATTGAGGTACTCAACGGCAACTGTATGTTCGAAAAGAGGGATAACCAAACCCTTTAATCTTAATTCCTGAGCCGCGGCAGCCATCGCACCAAAACACTCAAATAAAAATATCCACAGTAGGATTCTCATGATAGGCCAATAAAATTAAACAAGTCGAACCAGAGCATTCCGCTAGGATAAAAGTATGAGATAGACTTGACTATATGTCTATTATCAGATATGAGAAACATCATGTTAACCCATACATTCGTATATTGTATAACCGGTAAATAAACCGGAAGTTTTGAACGTATTGCCATGAAAAAATCAAGAAGATCCTTTCTGAAGGATGCTGGAACCGCAGCAGCAGCCATGACGGTAGGGGGAATCCTTCCCTCCTTTTCTGCAAGTTCCTATCGTAAGATATTGGGTTCCAATGAAAAGATAACAGCAGCTGTAATGGGTGTGAACAGCCGCGGACTTTCCGTTGCCAGAAACTTTGCCAGCCAGGCAGACTGTGAGATGATGTATGTATGTGATGTGGATAGTCGGGCCATGGATAAGTGCGTCATCGCGGTGGAAAAAGAACAGAAGAAAAAACCCAAGGCAGAAAAAGACTTCAGGAAGGCATTGGAAGACAAGAATCTGGATCTCCTGATCGTAACCGCTCCGGATCACTGGCACGCCCCTGCGGCATTGCTTGCCGTTGCCGCCGGAAAGCACGTATATCTCGAAAAACCATGCAGCCACAACCCAAATGAGGGGGAAATGCTCATAAAATCAGCCGAAAAGCATGGAAAACTGCTGCAAATGGGCAACCAGCGGCGATCCTGGCCCAATGTCATAGATGCCATCAAATCGCTCCATGAAGGCATCATCGGCAGACCCTACTACGCCAAGACCTGGTACACAAATAACCGGGAATCCATAGGAATTGGCAAAAAAACCGCCGTTCCTGATTGGCTGGACTTCGACCTCTGGCAGGGACCCGCACCGAGAAAAGATTTTCAAGATAACCTGATCCATTATAACTGGCACTGGTTCTGGCATTGGGGAACCGGAGAGGCCCTCAATAATGGTACGCACATGGTAGACCTCGCACGATGGGGTCTGAAAGTAGACTATCCGGTGAAAGTCTCTTCCTCCGGCGGACGCTATCGTTACCAGGATGATTGGGAAACCCCGGATACTCAGGTCATCGACCTGGAATTCGACAATAACACCCTCATTTCATGGGAAGGCAGAAGCTGCAATGGTAAAGGCATTGAAGGCAGCAGTGTTGGTGTCATCTTCTACGGTGAAACCGGCTCTCTTCTCATAGAAAGTGGTAATTCCTACAAAGTGTTCGACCTTAAGAACAACCTCGTCAAGGAAGTGAAAAATAACATGCGGGCTGAAGCCAGGGACCTCACAGGACCGGGTATGGAACTCGATGCCCTGCACATCCGGAACTTCTTCGACAGCATCCGGAAAGGCACACCTCTGCATTCAGACATCGTCTCCGGACACAAGAGTACCCTCCTCGTTCAACTCGGAAATATCTCCCAGCGCGTCGGCCGCACCCTGAAGATCGATCCAAACAATGGAAGAATCCTCCAGGACAAAGCCGCCATGAAACTCTGGCAACGCGAGTACGAAAAAGGTTGGGAACCCCACATTTGATCAACAGATCCCGCCTAACATCGTGAAATCTATCGCATGGAGCCTTTAATCAAAAGCCAACGACTGTTATCGCTGGATGCGCTCCGGGGATTCGACATGTTCTGGATCATAGGTGCAGACGAAGTACTGCACGCCATGGCAAAGGCAACCGGGAGTTCGGCCTGGCAGAGGATCTCTGCACAATTCGAACATCCATACTGGCAAGGATTCACGCTGTACGACCTGATCTTTCCGCTCTTCATTTTCGTTACCGGCATCTCCGCAAATT
>CAJBZC010000013.1 GCA_903959965.1 uncultured bacterium | reverse complement strand
GGTCATAGATCCATCGTCCGGGCCCACCCTTTCGGTCGGCCCGGTGTTGCAACGTCTTGTAAAAACTAAACTCCCCCGCATTCCACGTACCGATCCAGGCGGGTCCTATACGCATACATATTCCTGAAGCATCGAACATTGCCGGTAAATACACTGCAAGATCTCCGGTCCGATTCCCCATAACGGCCATGTATAACCGAAATTCATTTCCGGTCATGGGTTCAATATTTCCTATGGCCAGATGTGTGGCATTCATGATGGTCGGTTCCACCAGACCGTTCCGAACGATCATTGTTTCCTGTAAGACTGACGCGTAGATACGCATCTGAGCGTATGCCGTATCCTCCGGTCCTGCATTCCTGTTCATCGGGTCTGTCAGCGGATCTCCCCGAAATCCGCCGGCCACCAGGGCCAGTTGCTTCACATATGGCAGATCGAGCGAACCCTCCGTGAAAGCGACCGCGGGCAGTTTGCAACCGGATAAAAAACAGCAGGCCGCAATGGTGAGGATGATGTTTTTCATTTCAACGGAGATTGAAGGTTTACACCGGCACCGATGAAGTAACGATTAGCATCGTGATTGGGATGGAAGGGATACCTGCCCTTCAGATGGATGATGTCTTGCAACCCAAAATATCGTCTTTGCGCGGCATGATATAAAGACCCGACCACCCCCATATCAATCGACAGGTTTGGATCAATGCCCAGCCTCAGATGATACTGCGATGTATTGTGATCCGCTCTCATCTCCGAGCGGTTCGTGCCATATTGTGGGAGATGAATACCCAACAGACTGGAAAGTTCATACAGGAGGGGCTGATATCCGGTGAACTGATCGAAACCCGCTACAACTCGGTTGAATCCTCGTGCATCGTGCACGAACAGGGCACCTCCACCGGTCCAGTATCGATCAAAACCATCCGCCAGCATCAATGCCTGGAAGGGAGGTCCGTCGTTATGATAGTTCAAGGTCACGCGATCCACGGTCAGGGTCATGCTTCCCTGAAGCTGATGACGCTGGTGGTTATTAAAGATGGCATTGGTAGATAAAATGAGTGCATATTTTCGATCGATGAACAGATTGTAGAAATCGCCCGTATGCAAGGTGCGCATCTGTTTGATGAATCCTTCATTGGGGCCTCCTGCCCACCCAAAGGAAAACGTATGACTGAAATCCACCTGCAGGTCGGCCGACAGGGGATTCATGTTAGCACCAATGGTACGGGTGTACATGCTCAATGCGGGACCATAATGCAGCAAAAGATGATGCTTCCATGTGCCTGTAATACTAACGGCACCGAATAACCGAAGGCCCGGAAAACGCTGTACCCTGGATCGATGAAGCATGAGATTAGCACCGCCCCCGACATGTATGCCCACACGCCAGTCATCCTGGCTGAGGGCATCTCCCGTTATCAGGCATAAACAGAGGAGAAAACATTGGATATACCGCATGATGTCTGGATATGTAATCGGACTACTTACGGCACGGAAATGAATCTGAATTTACGAAATAAATACATAAAACGGATTAACGGACAGGCATTACCAGGCGTTCATCCTTCTCTTTCAAGATTGACGGATTCGATACCTGCGATGGTAATTGTAGCGGATCAAGGGATGTATCCGGCGTAAATTTGCATCAAGCCAAGTGGCATATATCCAATATCCTGTAAAACCAATCGATGCTTACCTGAAAAATACCACAGCATGGACCTGGTGGATCGTGACGCCTATCTGAAAGAGAATGAGGCATGGGAGGATCTTATCCGTCGGCAGAAAGCGGATTTGAATGTACTGTTTGCCAGCATGGGACAATTTATACTGAACCATCGCCATGGGGATGATGAGCGAGATTGCCGGGTGGCATTTTTCAGGGCCGGCCTTCGGGAGTTGGAGGAGAAGATGCTTCGAGTAGAACAGGCTATTTCCTTGCAGGTGAAATTTCTGTCAGAAAAGTCAAATAACAGGCAAGAGGATTTCCCGCACAAATCACTTCGAAGACAGGAGCGATTGCGAGATAAGATCCGATGTGTCGAGCGTGGTTTCTTTCTCCTGAAATCCGAATGGATGACCTGGCTCTGGTCCCGATGCTGAAGTTTGCCTATTGATTGAGGTCCGATGATCACCACAATTCCAACACATGAATCCAGAAGACGCCCGGCACAATGAACCAGAAAGATATCCCGGGGGTTATGTGCCATCTCCCTCCTCGCCGCCTGTAACGCCAGCGGGAGAACCTGCGAGCCTTGGCGAAAGACATCCTGTGAACGTATCCGAATGCCAGGATCGATTCGTTCTGGAAATGTCCGTTCCCGGAGCCTGTGCATCTGATTTCTTTGTCCGCGTCGATGAAAAGGGTATGTTGATCGGCAGGGAACACATCACAGATCAGGAGGACATGTCGTTACAAATGTGCCGGCATGAATTTGATATCAATCCCTTTCGACGATACATCCCCCTGCCCGAAGGCGTGGATCCAGAACGCATCAGTGCTTCTTATACAAACGGTATCCTTCGTCTCCAGATGCCCAAGGGGGAAGCCGGACGAAACTGCGGCGTTATGGAAGTACCGGTGTATTAGGAGGCCCTGACTTCCTTTTTTCGGGTAGCCAAGATTGTTAGTACCCCTCCCAGTCCCATCATCCCGCCAACTGCCGTCAGTCCCGCGCCAATACCATAATGGGTTCGAAGCCATCCGAACAATTCCGGACTGGCAAATCCCCCCAGATTCCCGATGGAATTAATGAAGGCGATGCCTGCCGCCATAGCAGCACCTGACAACATGGCGGATGGGATCGCCCAAAAGGTAGATACGACAGACATGACCGACATGGTACCCACACTAAGCATCAACATCGTCACCAGGGGCTGGTTGGAAAAGATGCCTGCCAATACAAAGGCTGCGGCGCCGATCCAAGCGGCAATGGCGATATGCCTGCGCCGCTCTCCCGTACGATCCGAATGGCGCCCGAATATGACCATCGCCACGGCGGCCATGGTCCAAGGGATGGAGGTGAGTAAACCTACCCGGAACGTATCCGAAGTAATCGTCGAAGCGATGATCTGGGGCATCCAAAAAGATACGCCGTACAAACCGATCGTAAAACAGAAATAGATCAGGCAACAAAGCCAGACCATCGGTGATCTCAAGGCGGACAATGCTCCTGTGGCATGTCTCACTTCCGCCGGTTTCTTTGCTTCGTCTCGCTCCAGGGCATGCATCAGCTGATCGCGTTCCGATGGCGTCAACCAGCGCGCCCTGGCCGGCCGATCGGTCAACAGCCAGGGAAGCAACAATCCCATCAGGATGCTGGGGATGCCTTCGATCAAGAACAACCATTGCCAGGGTTTTCCATATGCCCAGTCTCCCGCCCTGGAAAGTATCCATCCGGAAACCGGTGAGCCGAAAATCCCGGCAAATGCCACCGCCGTCATGAACAGGGCCACGATCCGGGCTCGGTAGTTCGAAGGAAACCAATACGTCAGATACAACAGAATGCCCGGAAAAAATCCCGCCTCGGCGATGCCCAGCAAAAACCTGAGGAAGTAAAAACTGGTCGCACCCTCACTCAACGCCAGCATAGAGGAAACGATCCCCCAACTGATCATGATCCGGGTGATCCAGATCCGGGCTCCTACCCTGTGCAGGATGATATTGGCGGGCACTTCAAACAGCATATAGCCTATGAAGAAAATACCTGAACCCGTGGCGAAAACAGCATCCGAAAACCAGGGTTCCTCCTTCATGCCCAGTTTGGCAAACCCGACATTCACCCGATCAAGATAGGCGAGGATATATGCTATGAACAGGACCGGGAGTAAGCGCCACATGACCTTTCGGTAAGTGGCATTTTCCTGCGGATCAGCGCTTGGTAATTCAGACATCATTATTATGGGGGTTTCTGGTCATACCTCAATTCAATACTTACCCTCGTCTAAGATAATTGAATCCCTGCTGAATATTTCCGACCCCAAATTATTCCATTATGTTTGTAGCGATGAAACCCTGGTACAAGCATGCCGCCATCACCAATACGTTGAGGCTGGCCGTTACCATACTGCTGATCTGGCTGGTCTCGAAGCGCGTGAACCTACGGGAGATCGCTGCTATTTTCCGGACAGCCGCACCGGGATGGCTGGCATCTGCCATCCTGGTATATGCCCTTTCCCTGATCGTATCGAGCCACAGATCTGCGATCTACCTGTCGGGCATCGGCATCCTGCTGAAACCATGGAGCGCACTCGGCTTGTACATGAAGGGAACGGTCTACAATGTGCTGCTGCCGGGAGGTATTGGTGGCGACGGGTATAAGATCCTAGTATTGAGGAGCAAGGACGGACCGTCCGTCAAACAAATATTTCAGGCTTTCTTCTTCGAGCGCCTAAGCGGGTTGTGGGCGATCTGCACGCTGTTGTGCATTTTGAATACTACCCTGACCGAACCGATCCTGCCTCCGGTCTGGCCGGGACTGGTCTGGGTCATAGGCACCATGGGTTATTACATCATCATGCGCCTGTTCTTTTCCGAACATGCGCGTTTTTTTCTACGAACGCACCTGATGTCACTGGGGATCCAGGGGATGGTATCCGTGGCGGTACTCTGCATCCTGGAATCTCAACCGATCCCGGTTTCATACCCCCCATATTTGCTGAGTTTTCATGGCTCCACTATCTTTTCCATCCTGAATATCGGCCTGAGCGGACTGGGTGTCCGGGAATTTGCCATGGGATATGCAGCACAACTGCTGCAAAATAATGCGGCGCTGTCTGTTTTCGTCGCTTCCGCATTCTGGCTGGTATCCACTACGACGGCTATACCCGGCCTGGGATTTCTATTCATTGGCGGAAAGAAACATGTGGATGAAGGCAGGGATTGATGGTCAGATCCAGTTCAGGCGAATATTCGAGATCCCCAGTTCATCGATTCTGGCCCTAAGACGGGCGACTTCCTCCAAATGACCCGGGATCTTGGTTTCATGGGTTTCCACCAGCATGAGTCCGATCTTCCGGTAACTGCCGCTGTCGAGCATCTTCCAGAGGATGGAGATCTCTGCCCCTTCCACATCCATCTTCAATATGTCAACTTTCCGGTCAAGGGCGGTGATGAAAGCGTCCAGATCAATCAATTCCACTTCAATGGAATGACGGGTGTCCACATTGCGCTTTTCTGCGACCAGCGTGGAACTGACCGTAAATTCTGCCCCCCCGGATCCGCCAGCCCGTTCCTTGTGAAAAAAGAAGGAGGCCCGGCCGGGTCGGTCGGAAACCGCCTGTTGATGCAGGGTGAGACGGGGATGATCTCCAATCCGACGTCGGAGTGCCTCATGGGCGACCGGATCCGGCTCAAAGGCGACCACTTCCGCACCCCTGGCCAGAAAGAGGGCACTGATCTCGCCAATGTTTGCCCCACAATCGATGACCAGGGAACCTGGACCTGCCTTTTTCAGTATTTTTTGCAACCGGAAGTAACTGATCAGGTACGCCCCCCGATTCAATACCATGCGTTTGAGTGACTGAAGATGTCGAGACATGAGTGGAAAAGATTGTCAATGACATGATAAAGAAAAACCCGGGAATGTTGCCTGATAGTGCGGATCAATCTTCCCGGATCCGAATGGTGATGTCCTTAGGAGCCATCTCATCGCCTCCGAAATACGGATAAAGTCGGTAACCCTTTCCGGTCGGCGTCTTGGCGGTCCTCGGCATGGTCATCTGGGTGCCATTGGCGGTAAACACATACCTGGTGCCATCGACCTTGATGGAACACGGGATATCCGTCTTCAACGGAACTTGGGTGATCAATTGGGTCGTGCGAACAGAATCATTGTACACATATCCAAAGAGCTCAAGTTTATTGGAATACCATCGCCATCCGATCCTCGCACTGCTGACATGGTGCTGTTTGTCGTCATCTGCAAAGCCATACAGTTTGTTGATGTCCAGCTGATTGGTTGGATTCACCGTCGCATAGATGGCAGAACTGTCGAAATGCGCGGTGAACTTCAATTCCGTGAGGCTGGGATAATATTTATACTGCGCGGGAGAAGCCGACTGCTGGCCTTTCGTGATCTTATACGTCACGAACCCGTCGCCATCCGTATTAGATATGCCAAGCTTATCACAGGAAATGCTGAGGATTGTGACCAATAATAGAACGGATATTGTTCGCATGTCCATGGTTTTTTGGTATCTGGATTTTCGTTTTTTGCAGATGTTGATGGGCATCCTTCAGGTGGACTCGGAGCTGACTTTATTTGACAGGTTCCGCCGGGCTGCTCTCCACCATATGAACCAGGTGGCCACCAATGCCGGATACACGACCACCACCAGGTTGTTAAAATAGACCGCCTCCCTCCAATCGAGGTGATGGAGGTGCATGACGGCTCTGGTGATACCACAACCAAAGCATTCTATATCAAAAAAGAATTTGGACGGGCAGAGTTCCAATCCGGTACGGTCAAAGAAACCAGCCGGTAAGAGCCAAAGGACAAACGGAAAGATAGAAAGGGCTGCGAACCAACCCTTACGCATCCATGCTTGCGTGTTTCGATCGAGCTTCATTTGAACATCCTTAAAAAAAGACAGGTCATGCGTCCGTGCGGACATGCATGACCTGTTTCACCGACCTCTTTCGGTCAGAAGAGCTATCAGTTATAATAATTCTTCATTTTTGACAGACCATGAATCACGCCCGGAATCCAGCAGAGGAATGTGAGCAACAGGTTCACCCACCAATCATTCCCTTTCCAGTCGGAGAGAATCCCGAGAGGAATAAAACCCCATCCGAGGATCACCAGGATGATATACGCTCCTTTAGGGAAAGTATCTTCACCATCGGCTTTCTTAAGTTGGTTTTTAACCATTTTCTGAGCCGCCTTCAGTTTCAGGGTTTCCCTGAGGGTAAGCTTCTCTCCCGTCATTTCTTCATAACTGCGGGGCGTGAGATCGAGAAATGCGGTCAGGTTGTCGCGAAATATCTTGTCAACATTGTCATTGACTTTTTGGTCTCCTGTTGGGAGCGATGCCACCTTCGTAGGGACAGCTGCCATAGACATAGATGCGAGAGACAGCATCATAAATAAGGACAGGACTATGCGTTTCATATAATTCAGGGTTTGGAGTGATTATATGCAATAATACAAAAAAATAAAAAACGATTAACAGGAACAGAAATATTTTTGCTTACGGAGGAGTACTTAGCTTGACTGTGCCTTCATCCAGGATTAACTGCATCAATATTTATCCGGCTTTCAATCCATAAAATCATGAGCGATCAAGAGACATTCAGTGCGAT
>CAJBZC010000012.1 GCA_903959965.1 uncultured bacterium | reverse complement strand
GGGGTTGGCACGGGGATATGGCAGGCCGGACAAATCTACACGTTGACTGTCGTCGAGTCAGGACATCAGCGACGCGCACGCAGATACGGAACTTAAGAAAATAGGAACAAGAATCTGCAAAAAATGGATAAACGAATCCCTATTGGGACGAATGGAACTGGGGAATGATGAAAATGGGGTAAAAAAAAGCCCCTGCGACATGTTGTCGCAGGGGCCGAGTGGGATGGTCGATCTGCTCAGACGAGCATCGTGACCGGATTTTCCATGTATTTTTTCAGGGTCTGCAGGAAGGCAGCTCCCACGGCACCGTCGACACTGCGGTGGTCGCAGCTGAGGGTGACCTTCATGACATTGGTCACACCGAAACCATCTCCCTTGCGTACAACCTTTTCGCTGATCCGTCCCACCGCCAGGATGGCGCTGTCCGGTGGATTGATGATGGCGGTGAACTCATCGATGTCCATCATCCCGAGATTAGAGATGGTGAAGGTATTGCCGCTGAATTCGTTGGGCTGGATCTTTTTCTGACGGGCCTTGTCGTACAGTTCCTTGGCATCGGCCGCGATCTGCGAGAGCGACTTCTGATCGGCGAAGCGAACCACCGGCACGATCAATCCGTCGGGCAGAGCGATGGCGCTGCCGATATGCACATGGCTGTAGGTGCGGATGAAATCGCCCATCCAGCTGCTGTTCACGGCGGGATGCTTGCGCAGCGACATGGCTGCGGCCTTGATGAGCATATCCTGGAAGGAGATCTTCACCGGGCTCACCTCGTTCATCTGGGTGCGGGCAGCCATGGCATTATCCATGGTGATCTCCATGGTGAGGAAGAAATGCGGTGCGCTGTACAGGCTTTCGCTGAGCCTGCGTGCTATCACCTTGCGCATCTGGGTGTTCGGGGTATCCACATAGCCTTCCTGACCGGAAACGACAGGGACCATCGTGGCAGGTGGTGTTGCAGAGACTGCCGGAGCGGCTGATACAGTCGCAGGAGC
Organism: uncultured bacterium; assembly: GCA_903959965.1. Lineage (GTDB taxonomy): Bacteria > Bacteroidota > Bacteroidia > Chitinophagales > Chitinophagaceae > Pollutibacter. The sequence goes on along the minus strand of CAJBZC010000012.1, from coordinate 818 downwards.
AGGTGCGATGGACGGCACAAATCCGTCGACATCCCGACGCACGATCCGGCCACCATCACCAGAGCCGGCGACCTTACGGATATCGATGCCTTTCTCCTCAGCGAGTTTACGGGCGAGGGGAGATGCTTTCAGTCGTCCGTTGTCATCAGAAGAAGCAGCTGTTGCCGGAGTGGCGGGCGCTGCGGATACTGCAGCCGGCGCGGATGCGGGCGCGGAAGAAACGGCTGCGGCCGTTGCGGCCGGCGCTGCCGGTGCATCCAATGAAGCCAGCAGTCCGCTGATATCCGTGCCTTCCTTGCCTATGATGGCGATCACACTATTGACCTTGGCGGCCTCTCCTTCCTTCACGCCGACATGCAGCAGCGTGCCTTCGGCATAACCCACGACTTCCATCGTCGCCTTGTCGGTTTCAACATCGGCGAGGTTATCATCACTCTTGACCTTGTCACCCACCTTCTTATTCCACTGCACGATCTTGCCCTCCGTCATCGTATCGCTCAGCAAGGGCATGCGGATCACCGTAACGCCCAATTGTTCCGGAGTGACGGTCGGCACAGATGCAGCAGGAGCAGCAGCGGGCGTTACGGGGGCCTGCACCGGGGCAGCTGCCGGGGCAACGGGTGCACCCAACAGACCGGAGATGTCTTCTCCCTCCTTACCGATGATGGCGATGATCTCGTTCACCTGGGCGGCCTTACCTTCTTCCACCCCGATATACAACAGGGTGCCTTCTGCATAACCTACGACTTCCATCGTCGACTTGTCGGTTTCAACATCGGCCAGGTTATCATCACTCTTGACCTTGTCGCCCACCTTCT
>CAJBZC010000011.1 GCA_903959965.1 uncultured bacterium | reverse complement strand
GTAATTTTTCTCCCTTACGCAATCCGGAGAATTCAATTTTTATGTCAATATCCGGTCTGAAACCTGCCAATTGGATCATTTTCCGAGCCATATCCAGGATCTTTTCCGGTTTACCCATATCAAACACGAATATTTCCCCCCCGCTGCCCATGATAGAGGCCTCAATCACCAGACTACTGGCTTCCGGAATGGTCATGAAAAATCTTGATATCTCAGGATGTGTGACCGTAACGGGCCCACCCTTTTCGATCTGTTGGCGGAAAAGCGGTACTACAGATCCGTTTGAACCGAGTACATTGCCAAACCGTGTAGTGATAAAATGAGTACTGTCACGACCCTCAAGACTGTTTACGTACAATTCAGCTATTCGCTTTGTTGCTCCCATCAAATTGGTCGGATTGACGGCCTTGTCTGTGGAAATCATCACGAATTTCCTGACACCGTGGCGGTGAGCGGCGTCTGCCAGGATCTTAGTGCCCATAACATTGGTAAGGACCACCTGCGCCGGGAACTGCTCCAGTATTGGCACATGTTTATAAGCGGCGGCGTGATAGACCACGTGCGGACGATGCATGGACATGATGCGATCTAGCCCCTCCCGGTCCCTGATCGTTGCAAGTTCCAGGTTCAAATCGATCCCAAATTGATTGACATTCTTTAGTTCGTTCATTATGTCGTGAAGTCCGGTCTCCGACTGATCTAACATGATCAGTTTACTGATGCGATACCTGCAAAGCTGTCTGCATATCTCGCTCCCGATGCTTCCGGCAGCACCGGTTACCAGCACAGTATTACCTGCCAGATCCTCCTGAGCCTTATGATGTGTGAGAATGATCGTGTCTCTGTTGAGGATGGACTCGATGGTCAAATCCTTGATCTGGTTGGAGCGGAATTTTCCATTGATCCATTGAGTGATAGGCGGAACTACAGTAGGCCTGAGTCCGAATTCGCCGCAAAGTGCCAGCAAATCAGATTTGCGAACAGGGTCGAGACTATCTTCTGCTATTATAAATTCCTTGATGCGGTGGTCCTTGATGAATGTCCGTAAGGATTGAATATTTCCTGAAATGACACGTTTGCCCGAAAGAGATTTGCCGATCCGATCCTTTCCATGATCTACAAATGCTACAACGAAACGATTGCTACCCTTGTCAAGTTCAACAGCTCGTAACGCGGAGAGCGCCATACTGTTGGCTCCATATATAATGACGTGCAACCGGTTTCCCCTCATTCGCCCGCCGAGACCGAAAACCTCCTTGATCACCAAACGGAAGGATATCATGAAGAGGCTGGCTATCAGTGCATTCATCAACATGATCATCTTGCTCTTTCCAAATGTTGGCAGCACATCCTGGAAGAGGAAAATAATCAGCAGCCATAATCCATATTGCATCAGTCCGAATGTGAGAATGTTTTGTATATCCCGGACCGAAGAAAGTCTGATAATGCCTACATGTGTCTTGAGTGACAACATGCAAATGGCTGTTACAAAAACATTTAATGCGAAAATGAAAAGGTAATCGTTCCGCTCCATGAATACGGGATAAAATTCTCCCGCTATCAGAAAGGCACAAAGAAAGGCACCTGCAGCAAGCAGCTGTTCTATGGCGAAAATCAGCCAGCGAGAGGCAACCTTATTGTAATTAAGCATGAGCATACTGATAGGGTAAGACAAAAAGTCCATGTGATGTAGGTGGTTAGCATGTGAGGAATGGCGAAGCGCTATTCGCAATGGTTTTTCAATACCGAATTGGACATAAATATGGCGGTACAGGGTACACATTTAAATGTGTACCGATAACAGGCGACTTTTTGTGGGAGGATCAAACGATGATAAAATCGTTCGATTGTTCAGAGGAGGTGAAGATCATGATCACTGCAAGGGAGCAAAACATGATTGAGTAAAATTAAACGGCTTTGTCGAGAAATCCAATGGGAATGACCATAAAGAACGTTACAATTATCTTAGATGTTAGTATTCAACTATTTGACAGAGCTATATGAGTGTCAAAAATAAGGGTACTGCTATGATTCATGATAAGCTTTGGATATCTTTGTAAAATGCTGAGCCGCTTTAGTAAATGGACGATGTCCTTATTCCTTATCGTGGGGAACTTATCCTTTGCTCAGGATTTATCCCTGCATATGACAGGAGGAGTGCTAAATTATCAGGGAGACCTCAGGCAGGAGATCTACACCTTTCAGGGCGTCAAACTCGGCTTCGGGATTGGAATGACATATTCCTTTACCTCCCGGATATCGGCAGGATTAGAATTTACCCAGGGAAGAATCTCCGCAGATGATCGCTACAATTCTGATCCCGGATTGTTTTACAGGAATCTTAATTTCACGACCAACATCTCTGAATTAGCTTTGATGGCGACCATCCATCTGTTTGATCCTTACAAGGCGCGTCTGACGCCATATGTTACTGGAGGAGTTGGTATGTTCAGGTACAATCCGTACACGTACGACCTAAGTGGCCAAAAATTTCACCTCCAGCCGCTCGGGACCGAGGGTCAGGGTCTCCCGGGCAATTCCATGCAACCCTACCAGTTGACGCAGTTCTGCATACCGTTCGGCGGCGGGATCGGCATACGCGTTAGTGATGATATCCACCTGGCGTGGGAAGTGGTGATCCGAAAAACGGGAACGGATTATCTGGATGACGTAAGTACGGTATACGCAGATCAAGCAGCGCTCTTACTAGGTCGTGGACCCAAATCAGTCGAACTCGCATTCAGGGGTGATCAGATCCCTCTGAATCCGGTGTTTCCTTTTGGGTATCAAAACGGAGCGAAAAGGGGCAATCCGGGCGAAAAGGACTGGTATTATTTTTCCGGATTAAAATTCACTTATCGACTTCCCTCAGCAGACAGGATCCAACATGTGAATTTCGGGAAAAATCGCACGGATTGCCCCAGGTGGTAATTACCATTGTTCCATACCACTGAAGAAGAACGATCCTTCAATGGCTGCATTTTCATCGCTGTCGCTGCCATGCACGGCATTCTTACCCACACTTTCCGCATACAATTTCCGGATGGTTCCTTCTTCGGCCTTCGAAGGATCTGTCGCTCCAATCAGTTTCCTGAAATCAGCCACTGCATTATCTTTTTCAAGGATGGCAGCTACAATGGGACCGGAACTCATGAATTCCACCAGTTCACCATAAAAAGGGCGTGCACTATGCACTGCATAGAATTCACCGGCCTTATCTGCCGATAACCAGGTTTTCTTCATCGCCACGATCCGGAAGCCTGCGCGTTCGATCATGGAAAGAATGTCACCGGAATTCCCATTCGAGAAGGCATCCGGCTTGATCATGGTGAATGTTCTGTTAGACATATCAGTTTGTTGTTTGAGGCCGCAAAGTTAATCATATTCAGAGCCATCTGCAAATGCCTGTCCGGGCAAATGCATGAAGCCATATGCTTGTCCGCAAAACCCTTTCTCTTCATTTTGCAACGATATCCCTATTTTTGCCGTTCTGCATGAAGCCGATCCAACAATTATTTGCTGCACTTCGCCATCCAAGACGCGTGGTTGTTACCATGCACCAAAAGCCTGATCCGGATGCCATGGGATCCTCCCTTGGCCTCGCCCGTTTTTTGAGGAAATTGGATCATACAGTGACCGTAATTTCTCCAACCAATTATCCCGATTTCCTGAGCTGGATGCCCGGATGCGCAGATGTCATTGATTATGAATCTGAAAAGGATAGGGCAGATGCCGTTTTAGACGAGGCAGAATGGCTTTTCTGTTTGGATTTCAATGCTTTGTAT
>CAJBZC010000010.1 GCA_903959965.1 uncultured bacterium | reverse complement strand
ATGGACTAACATTTTCATTCACCCCCCTTATAATTTTTCCATCTCCGATGCGCTGGTTACCAATCTGCATCTTCCGAAAACCAGCCTGTTGATCATGACCTGCGCCTTTGCCGGATATGATCTGGCGATGGAGGCTTATAAAAAAGCGATCAAGGACAAATATCGTTTCTACAGTTACGGCGATTCCATGTTGATCCTTTAATGGATGATCGGAACTGCTGCCAGTGTTCATGTCACTTCTTGTCATTTTCAACAACTCACAGGAAAGAGCTGTCATGTAATCTGGCGTTGTATTGGTGACATAAATCATCTATTGGGCCTTTCTTTTTGCATACATTCATATCCAATCTTAATGGTATGGATCTGAGGTTATGGTCGGTTGTCGGAGGCATTGGCCTTTTTCTGACAGGCATGTATCTCATGGAGGGTGCCGTAGGTCGATTGGCAGGACGACGGTTCAAACTTATACTGCGCCGTCACACCTCAAATAAAGTCAGGGCCACCTTGTCGGGCGTCGTGATCACCGCCGTTCTTCAAAGCAGTTCGCTCGTATCGTTCATCGTATTGGCCTTCGCCGGACATGGCATACTCAGGTTGCAGCATGCTCTGGCGGTGATTTTGGGAGCGAATATCGGAACCACGTTATCCAACTGGCTGATTGCCACGCTGGGGTTTTCTTTTCGGATTGACCTACTTTGGCTGCCTGTATTGGGCGTAGCAGGTACCGTTCTATTTATCTTCCAACAACGGAAGGGGATAGCAGCTCTTTGCCATTTCTTTCTGGGTATGAGTTTTTTGTTCATTGCCCTGGATTTCATGAAGACCGGCATGCTGGGTGTGGTTGGATCCGTAGATCTGTCAAGACTAACCAGTGCCCCGATGTTCATGTTTGTGATGGTCGGGTTTGTGATCACTTTTTTGATCCAAAGCAGTACGGCCACAATGGCGATTACACTCAGCGCATTGTATTCAAATGCCATTCCTTTCAATGCGGCAGTAGCCATCGTCATCGGGTCGGAACTGGGTACTTCACTGAAGTTGATGCTGGCATCCATGAAAGGAACAGCGGATAAAAAACGACTGGCCGCAGGAAACATCATCCTGAATCTGGCCACTACGCTCATTGCCTTTTTTTTCATGACACCATTGATAAGACTTGTCACAGATGTCTTTGGGATCAGCAATCCTTTACAGGCCCTGGTGTTATTTCAACTGGTGATCAATACAGCGGCCACCTTGCTGTTTCTTCCATTTTTAAGCGGGCTGTCGGATTGGTTGCGTCGCAGGTATCGTGAGCATAATCATCGGGCGACCATGTACATTGACCATGACATCCCTTCCATTTCAAGCCTGGCATTGGAGTTATTTCGTTTGGAAGTGGAGTATTTCGTAAAGCGGGTCATGGCATATGGCGCAGCGGAATTCAGGACTCGGGAGGCTTTGCATGACATGGAACATCTGTTCAAAGAAAGGGAATGGCTTAGGGAAAAGTCACTGAATCATACTGATGACAGGTATCTCGAGATCAGAACCGCTCAAGGTGAATTGATAGAATATTATGCCCGACTACAAAAGGCCGGAATGGGTTCATCGGATCTGGAAGAAAGCGCGAGGTTGATGCAGTCCGTACAGGAGGCCATGCATGCGGCGAAGGGTTTCAAGGACATTGCACATAACAAGAATGAGCTTCTGCAATCAGGCAATGATCTGAAATTCGACCAATTTAATTTCTTCAGTGACATGGTCCATAGAAATCTGAGTCGGTTGGACGATTTTTTTTGTGAACGCAGCCAATCCGGGAGTGCTTCCACCAGCCATCGATATCTGGAGGAAATTCGTAAGGATTATATCCTCACGCTTGACCACATATACAGATTAGCAGGAAAGGATTCCCTCCCGGAGGCTGATATTTCGACCCTCCAGAATCTTAACCGGGAGTTGTATTCTGCGCACAGGGCCATTACCCTGGCCATTGCTCATCTTTCCATGAACGGAGAGACGGTTGAAGAATCATATTCAGAAAACCCGATCGATTGACGCTTGTCTTGGACTGAATCAATCCAGTCCGAACAACCCGCGATTAAGCAACTGCAGTGTCTCTTTCTTTGTTACTCCGTCGATCAGGATGGATATGTTGTGATTACTTCCACCATAGCTCACCATGCGGACCGGAATGGGCGTCAATGCACCAAATAGTTTCGCCAATATATCTCTGGTTTGTGCAATCTCATTGCCAACGATGGCGATGATGGTTTGGTCCTTTGTCACTTCCAGTTCTCCGAATGGATCCAATTCGCGCATGATGGCGTCGAGGTTCGTGGCATTATCGATGGTGAGTGAAACGGCCACTTCGGAAGTGGTGATCATATCAATGGGTGTCCTGTATTTTTCAAACACTTCGAAGATCTTACGAAGGAAGCCATATGCAAGCAACATCCGGCTGCTCTTGATCCTAACCTCGATGATGCCATCCTTAGCAGCAATGGCCTTGACGCCCTGAGATCCGGCTTCTTCTACTATAAGAGTGCCTTTTGCTTCAGGCTGCATGGTGTTGAGCAGTCTGACGGGCACCTTGAATTGCTGGGCGGGCCATATGGATGCAGGGTGCAGGATTTTAGCCCCGAAATAAGCGAGTTCCGCTGCCTCATCGAAACTGAGCTGATCGATAGGGAAGGTCTTATTGACGACGCGGGGGTCGTTGTTATGCATGCCGTCTATGTCCGTCCAGATCTCGCACATGTCGGCGGCGGCGGCGGCGGCCACCAGGGAAGCCGTGTAGTCGCTCCCTCCTCTTTTGAGATTATCCACTTCACCGCGGGCGTTTCTGCAGATGTATCCCTGGGTCACGAATATTTCGACATCCGTATGTTTTGAAAGTTGTTGATCAAGCCTGGCGCGGATATCGAGTACATGGGGTTCGTCGTTTGCATCGATGCTCATGAATTCCAGGGCGGGCAGTAGTTCATGTTTGACGCCAATCTCGGAAAGATAGACGGAAAACATCTTGGTACTCATGAGTTCTCCCTGGGCGAGGATATCCTTACTCAATGCGTCGTTGAAGGAAATCTTCAGAATAATGCGCAGGAATTCGAAATGTTCTGCTATCAGGGTTCTTGCCTGCGCCCTGTAAGCATCCTGTGTCAGCAATCCATTGATGAAATCGTGATAATGTGCCTCGAGTCGGTCAATGATGCCGGATGCTGTCGTACGGTCGCCTCCCGAAAGTGCATCACCGATTTGAACCAGTGTATTTGTAGTACCGCTGAGTGCGCTGAGGACTACGATCTTACGCTCCTGATCACGGGTAATCAGTTGAGCGACCTGATGCATTCTTTCGGGCTTTCCGACGGAGGTGCCGCCGAATTTCATAATTTTCATAATTGCTCGATTTAGGGGCGTTGGCTATTAGGATCAATACGGCCTCGAGAAAATCTGAAACCGTACATTAAACATCCCAGATAAGGATGTTTCAACATGGCAAGCAGCGGTGGCGAATTTACAAATTGATCCCGAATTTTTCACCCACGGATCGCAGATCCTCCCATACCACTGGCAGGAGCGGGATTCCCTGCGCTCTGCGTTCCGCTTCAAACGCCCGTTCCGGATCACCGGGGATGATCACGCGTTCTTGTCCTGAGACTGGACTTGCCTGTCTGAACCTCCTGATCCATAGATCCATATCAGCAAGAAATTCGGAAGCGGGCCGGAAGGCGTCGATGCGCATTGCCCCCAGGAAATGCCCAAGACCCTTGCCCGGCTGGTTTTCAGGCATGGGTACGTAGGCAGGGAATGGAGGAACCCATGGGCCGAAATTCGCCCCGCTGAACACTCCGGAGAGGATATCCACGATAGACCCGAGTGCGAAACCTTTGTGACTGCCGTGTTCGCGGTCGCCACCCAATGGCAGCAGGGCTCCGCCTTTTCTGAGGGCATGTGCATCATTGACCGGCTGTCCATCGGCATCCTGCAGCCAGCCGTCGGGCGTATCCATGCCCTTTCGTTGCAGGATTTCAAGTTTCCCATTTGCCGCAGTGGTCGTGGCGAAATCTGCCACGAAGGCAGGTTCTTGTCCGGCAGGGATGGCGTAACATATGGGATTGGTGCCCAGCAATCGCTCTGAAGAAAAGGTCGGGGCGACGATGGCGCTTGCATTGGTCATGGCAATCCCTGTCATATCATGCTCCAGTGCCATCATCGCATGATGCGCCGCAATGCCGAAATGATTGCTATTGCAGACGCTTACCCAACCTGTTCCGGCCGTTTTTGCCTTTTCGATGGCCACTTGCATGGCCCAGGGTGCGACGACGAGGCCGAGTCCTCCGTCTCCGTCGACCACAGCGGTGGAGGGGCTTTCATGCACGATACATATCTTTGGTGAGGCATTGATCCTGCCGGCCTCCCACAATCTGACATATCCGGAAAGCCTCGCTACGCCATGAGAATCGATTCCGCGGAGGTCGGCTGCCACCAATGCGCGGGTTGCGGTTTCTGCGTCAACAGAAGAACATCCCATGGCGTGGAATACAGCTGACACGAAACTTTCCAGAACAGACAGGTTGATTCTTTCTTCCATGCTGCAAAGGTATGGCCACAGGCTTCAGCTGCCTACTGAGTAAAGAAAAGCCTTAAGTTTGAGCCATGAGTTTCAGATCGATCCTATTTATGCTGCTGATCTCTCCGGCGGCCACCATCGCTCAGTCATCCACCCCGCTGTTCAGCGAGGTGACCCTGCGCAAGACCAGGGATTTATCCCGTCAACGGCTTCAGGAGCGGACGATTATGGAAACATTCTCGCTTCCCTTCGATGCGGAGAATGAAGCCCGCTATCAATCGGCATTCTGGGCCATTTCTCAATTCCATTTCACCGGTCCGGAGGTGATTGCAGGATTCAGTAAAGCCATTTCCGGATTTCGCTTTGCAAGCGATGAAACCCGAAGATCCTGTTTGGAAGCGTTGCATGCAGTCCGCCCGCAGGCGTTTGAGCCCGATCTCCGGCGGTGGCTGACCATGGAATCCAATCCTAAGGTGTTTTCGATGGTGGCGCTTTTCCTTCATCAGAAAGACAGCGCCCTCCGCATGGAGATCATGAAACTACT
>CAJBZC010000009.1 GCA_903959965.1 uncultured bacterium | reverse complement strand
GGAAATCGATCATTTGCGCAAGTTCCGAATCAGATCAGTTATCAGATGGTCGTTCGAGATAATGCAAATCAGCTTCTTACGAATCGTCAGGTACGGTTACGTATCAGCCTCCTGGCTGATAGTATCAATGCGACGTCCGCATACGTTGAAACCCACCAGGCTACATCAAGCAACCAGGGCTTGGTCCAAGTGGCGATCGGTAGTGGAACGGTCGTCTCGGGGAGTTTCGGGGCGATTCCATGGTCAAAAGGGAAGATGTTCGCAAAGATCGAGATCGATCCTTCAGGGGGTACGAACTATACATTGACAAGTACTACCCAGTTGTTGAGTGTACCGTATGCATTGAATTCCAAAACAGTAAATCTGTCAAAGTCCGGCGATACGATCACCGTTGGCGATGTGCAGTTGTTGATCCCAGGTGTAAAGACCTTCGTTGGAGGTGTACCGGCCGTGATCGTACAAGGTCAGGTTTGGATGGATAAGAATTTGGAGGTTACGAGATACAGAAATGGAGATGTTATTGCGGAAGAAAAGGTCGATACAATTTGGACAAAGTTGAAAACAGGAGCCTGGTGTTATTTTGCAAATAACAATACATTCGGTCAACAATATGGTAAACTCTATAACTGGTATGCCGTCACGGATCCCAGAGGTCTCTGTCCCGTAGGTTGGCGTATGCCTACAAAACTGGATTTCGAGATCCTGTGTAATAATCTGGGTGGCGACACTACGGTTGGGCCCAAACTCATGGAGAAGGGAAATACATACTGGGTCACGGATGTCGGTACAAACTCAACAGGTTTTTCTGCACGGGGTGGCGGATGGCGTGGAGGATATGGTCCTTTTTATTATTGGGTAAGAGATCTAGGATCATGGTGGACCACCACTAAAAATACCGGCAATACCGATTGGGATATCAATCATCCGTGGTTTTTTGCTATCACTGGCAGTAATGCAAAAACTACCATTACCAGGGATCCTTATTACAGTGTAAATGCCGGTGTAAGTGTGCGATGTATTAAAGATTAATTAAAAAATATGTTAAATGCTATTGCAATGAAGCATCAAACCGGATTTAAAAAAAATATAATCCTTTTCGTTGGACTTATGGTTTTTATCATAGAAGCATTTTCTCAATCACCGAATAAAATGAGTTATCAGGCGGTGATAAGGAATGCTGCAAATGATATATTGTCTAATAAATCCGTAAAAGTAAAAGTCAGTATCTTAAAAGGCAATAGTTCAGGGACTACAGTTTATAGTGAAATTCACAATCCAACTACTGACATTAGGGGTGTTATCAATTTAATCATTGGGCAGGGAACACAATCTTCAGGTAATTTGTCTGAAATTAGTTGGGGGAATGATACTTATTATTTAAAAACAGAGACGGATCCGAATAATGGTACAAACTACTCACTGACTGGAACGAGCCAATTACTTAGCGTGCCGTTCGCTTTTTATGCTACTCAGACAAAAGAAAGAGAAAAAATTGGAGTTGGTGGAAATGGGGCTGATACGATGGAAATACCATCTAATGTTGATTTCTATCTTTCATATGATGGAGGACATAATCCTTGGGTAAGACTTCCCACTCCCACGTCCTCAAATAACAATTTGAAAAGTCGAATCAATACCAATTTAATTGTTCTATGTTCTTCTGCCTGGGGATTTAGAATTCTGCAAAATTCATCTGATTTAACAAGTGAATTAGCCTTAAATAATGGTGATTGTGCAATATTTACTTTTGACAATGAAAGATGGAGATTGGTATCCTCTAGCAAGAATATTGTACCCATTAATGGACAAGAGGGTCAAGTATTAACGATGTGCGGTGGATATCCGAATTGGGGTCCTTGTGTTCCAAGATTGATTACCCTTTTGACCGATGTGCAATCAACAACTGCAGTGTCCGGCGGAAATATTCAGTATACAGGCGGCCAAACCGTACTATCAAGGGGTGTGGTTTGGAGTACAAGCCCTAATCCAACTATTGCTCTGTCAACAAAGACAATCGATGGAAGTGGAAGTGGAACATATGCAAGCAACTTAACTGGATTAAAATCGAGTACAACATATTATCTAAGGGCTTATGCTACCACATCCAATGGAACTGGATACGGAAATCAAGCGATATTCCAAACAAAGTAATCTTGTTTCAATTCAAATATTCAGGCCAATATCAATTTAAATTATTTATGAAGTCAACTGCCTATTTTGCAAAAATAGGTTTGACTTTTATCAGTCCCTTTATTTCTGCAGTGTTTTGTATCAGAATACAAGATCCTTCGGCCGAATTTGCAGGTCGTTTTAAAAATAGAGTTTGGCCTCAGGATGACATCCAGGAGCGTCGTATTTTGTATAAATACAGTACTTCATATTAATGAACATCTCAGAGAATACCCATTATATTTAAGTTGTTTCAACTAAAAGGACTTGCTCCCCTTGATGTCACCCTATGTTTGTGTATTCACGAGTGTGAGCAGTCAATACAAGGTCCCTCGGAGGCCTCGGGATGACAAAAAAGAGAGGGTAATAATAAAAGGATCGATTAATTTCATTTTGTGTATCAAAAAACGCACTCACCTCTGGCTGTCATCCCGAGGCCTCCGAGGGACCTTGTATTTGACTCTTAAAAACAAATTTTCTCGGTTGTCATCCTGAAGCCGACCTTTGCAGATCAGGTATGCCCTAAAATTGGCCGAAGGACCTTGTATTGAATACCTGCATACTTGAAGATTCAAACATTGACAACCTGCTTAAATCCCAACCGCGAGGAAACGGAGAACCGAAGGCATCATGTCTTAGCTTCTCCGTTTCCTAGCGGTCGTTGCTTACACCCCCTTCCGGAGCATCTCCGCAAACGCATCCGGCAGCGGACTTTCCTCCACTGCCCTGGCCGCCTTTTCCACATCATACTCAAACCGGACGAACTCCACACCCAGGTTTTCAGGTGAGGCTGTCGGATTCAAAGCGCCGATGGTCAGGATGGCATAACATCCCCGCGGATCACCATCCTTCGGTTTGCCCACCGACCCGATGTTGATCGCATGACGGTAACGCATACCTGAAGATGTTTCTTCCGGGAGGATTCGATGCCAGGGTTTGTGCGTGTGTCCGCAGCATAGGATATCCGCGCGCGCATCCTGCATGATACGTAATAGGCTTTTTTCTTCGCGGTCTTCGAACAGGTATTCGTTGATACGGCGGGGACTCCCGTGCACGAGCAGCAAATCCATCGGATGTCCATCGAATCGATATTCAACACGGATATGGGAAGGCAGGCTGCGCAGGTAGGCGCGTTGCTCGGGTCCTACGAGGTGATTGGTGTAGCTGATGGAGATCTTGCCGTTGTCTTTCTCCCCATCGGTCTTGTAGGCGCAACCGCATTCGTCGCTCATCGCGCCGATACCTTCGTCATAGTTCCCGGCGATGACGGGGATGCCACGTCGTCGGATCATATCTACGACTTCATTTGGCCATACATTATAGCCTACCAGGTCGCCCAGACAGTAGATGGCATCTACTTTGTGGTCGTCGATGCTGGCGAGACAGGCTTCAAGTGCGGGCAGGTTTGCGTGGATGTCGCTGAAGAGCGCAATCTTCATATATCAGAATTTCGTTTCGATGTTGATCAGCAGCAGTCACCGCCGGGCTTGCATCCGGGTTTTTCAGCGTACACGGTGATACTTTGGATTCCGTTGCCAGATAGCCGAAATGCAGCGATCTCTTCGGCCGACAGATACTGCGAGAGTATATCGTCCGGGATGAAAATGGGTTTTTCCTTTTGGATCGTCACATTCGCGAAACCTGCGATACTGATCAGTTCCAGGTAGGTTTCGCGCTGGATGGCGCCGGCGACGCACCCGGCGTACATTTCTGCCGCATTCCTGATGGCTTCGGGTAGCGTACCGTTCAGCACAACATCGGAGATCGAGAAATGACCGCCCGGTTTCAGGACTCGCATGATGTCCTGCAGCACGGCATGCTTATCCGGCACCAGGTTCAGCACACAGTTGCTGACGATCACATCCGCTGTGTTTCCCGCCACCGGCATGTGTTCGATGTCGCCCTGGCGAAACTCGACATTGTTGTAGCCTCTGACTTCCGCGTTCTGACGCGCACGATCGATCATGGCCGGTGTGAAGTCGATGCCGATGACCTTGCCGGTCGGGCCTGTTTCGTGCCTGGCGATGAACGCATCATTGCCTGCCCCGGATCCCAGATCGATCACCGTATCTCCGGGTTTGATGCGCGCAAACTGTGTCGGCAAGCCGCATCCCAGTCCGAGGTCGGCGTCCGGGTTATATCCTTCCACGGCCGAATAATCATCAGTCATGATGTTATACACTTCCGTGCTGCATCCACCTGCGCCGCAGCAGGATGAAGCATTCGTGTCGTAGTCCTGACCAGCGATGACGGTGTACTTTTCTCGGACCAGTTGCTTCAGTTCTTCTTGTGTTGTCATGGTTATTGATTTATTGTGATATTACGATGGATAGGTTCAAATTTTTTTTAACAGCATCTGTTCATCAGTGTACCCTGTTGAAGGAAGGCTGACAAGCTGAGGCGGTATCGCTCCCAGGTCTCCG
>CAJBZC010000008.1 GCA_903959965.1 uncultured bacterium | reverse complement strand
GCCTTTACCACCACCGGCATTCCCAACATAGAAACATATACTGCCGTTTCTCCGAAAACGCATAGCATGTTGAAATACCAATGGCTTTTCAACTGGTTCCTACGACTCCCATTTGTGAAGGCTCGTGCCATCCGGAAAATTAAGGCACGCCCCGCAGGCCCGGATGATGGCAGGCGGGAAAAGTCAAAATGCCTGGTCTGGGGGGAAGTGAAAAATGCGGCAGGTGCACATAAGACCGCCCGACTTACCGGTCCGGAAGGTTATACACTTACCGCCATCACCAGCCTGATCATCACCCGAAAAGTACTCGAAGGTTCCTTCAAAGCAGGATATCAGACCCCGGCGGGATGTTACGGAGAAGACCTCATTATGGAAGTCCCGAATGTTCAGCGGGATGACATCTGATCTTATATCAATCCACAACACGCATCTTTTGACCATTAGTCCCTGGATCATGCGACCAATCCATACTTTTCTGCTGCTTGCCTGCATGCTGACTTCGGCATTCAGCCTTTCTGCGCAGATACTGCCATCTTCAGCTTTCCATGTAAACAGATCAGGTTTAACGAATGCCTGGCATGCCTTCAAAAAAACTGGTAAGGGACGGGTTGCCTTTATGGGGGGCTCCATCACCGAGGGGGCAGGCTGGAGGGACAGTGTGTGCCAATATCTGTCAAGCCGTTTTCCTGAAACGACCTTTGAGTTCATTAACGCGGGCATCAGTTCGACAGGTAGTACCCCGGGTGCTTTCAGGTTCAGTCAGGATGTCCTCGCTGCAGGGCCTGTAGACCTCCTTTTTGAAGAGGCTGCCGTCAACGATCCTACCAATGGCTTTACCGCTACATATCAACTGCGCGGAATGGAGGGCATCATACGCCAGGCGCGGATATCGAATCCAAATATGGATGTGATCATCATGCACTGTGTTGATCCTGATAAGCTAGCAGATTACGACAAGGGAGTCGTTCCCGAAGTAATCGGTCAGCATGAGCGGGTGGCGGAACATTATCGGGCCAATACCATCCATCTGGCCAAAGAAGTCTACGCAAGGATAAAAGCGGGAGAATTCACCTGGAAGGATGATTTTAAGGATCTCCATCCTTCTCCGTTCGGGCATGGTGTATATGCCCGATCCATCCGGACATTCCTGTCTGCAGCCTTTGAACAAGCCGAGAATGCCAGACCTGGCCCGCACAAACTGCCGAAGATGATTGATCCCGCCAGTTATTCCATGGGTCACTATGTGAATATCAAGGAAGCTTCGGATCTGAAGGGATTTATGTACAATGACTTCTGGCGACCAACAGATGGAGCGGGCACACGGAAAAGATACGTATCCGTACCGGTACTGGAAGGCAATATCCCGGGCAGCGAACTGACCCTTAGTTTCAAGGGAAAGGGCGTGGGGATCTGCATCACCTCCGGACCGGATGCCGGTATGGTGGAATATGAGATCGATGGCAGGATTCGGGGTATGAAACAGTTGCATACCCGCTGGAGCCAGTCACTACACCTGCCCTGGTATATCATGCTGGAAGATGAACTCTCACCAGGTTCCCATACCCTAAAACTGCGAATTTCAAGCGAAAAAGACGAGCGCAGCAAGGGATCTGCCGTTCGTATCCATCAGTTCCTGGTCAATGGACCGAAGGAATGAAGATATGATCTTCGCAATGGACTTCGGATATGGCTGATCCTGAACACTCCTGTGTTCTGTATTTAAATGCTTGATAATTAATCGAATATTTGATCCGATCCGTCGTAGGTCGTCAGATCAGCCGAATCTTTCAGTGTCACCGCCAGGGCATGGATCCGGGGTAGCTCGTATTTGAAGTAATACTTTAGGGAGATAAGTTTATTGTAATAGAAATCAGTCTTTAGCGCGCTTTCTTCTGATTGTTTTTGGGAGGCTACGATTCCTATTTTCAGCCATTGCCATCCCATCACAACGAGACTGCTCAGTTCCAGGAACAGGTTTGCATCAGCAAGATACCTTTCCACCTGACCCTTGGAGGCAAATCCTTGCAGATGGCCGAGCACAGATTGCCAAACCTGCAAGGCAGATCCAAGAGATCCGGAATGTGCTCGAAGCTCATCAATACCATTGGCAGTGTCCAGCACGGTATGGATCTCCTGAGCCAGATATGCGAGGGCTTTTCCTGACTCCATGCCAACCTTCCGGCCCAGCAGGTCCAGCGACTGGATGCCGGTGGTACCTTCGTAGATGGCCATGATTCGCACATCGCGATAGTATTGCTGTACGTCAAAATCCATAGTATATCCGTACCCTCCGAAGATCTGAAGTGCCTGATTCACAGAGCGGATTCCTTCCTCAGAGGGATAGGTTTTAACGATGGGGGTAAGCAGTTCAAGCAGCAGTCGGGTTTTCTGTTGTTCCTCGCCTTCCTGAATCTTTTCCAAATCGACGAGCATCAGACACTCTGTAACCAGGGAAAAAGAGCCTTCCACGAAGCATTTCTGGGCGAGCAACATGCGCCTTACATCAGCGTGGCGAATGATCGGAATCTGAGGTTTTAATGGGTCTTTTTCGTGGATCTGTCGTCCCTGCGGACGTTCGCGGGCATAATTCAGGCTGTAATGATAGGCTGCTGAAGCGATCGCCGCTGCTGTTTGCCCCACAGCAATACGGGCCGCGTTCATCATCTGGAACATGCAGGCCAGTCCGCGATGGGGTTCACCCACGAGGTAACCAACAGTAGGTCCGGATTCCCCGAAGACCAGATGCGTAGTGGCATATCCACGCTGCCCCATCTTCTGAAAATCGGCCACGCATTCGACATGGTTGAAGATCAGGCTGCCATCTTCGGCGGGCATGAATTTTGGGATCAGAAAAAGCGATATGCCCTTTGTCCCTGCAGGCGCCCCTTCGATACGGGCCAATGTGAGGTGGATGAAATTATCGCAGGCCTCGTGTTCTCCGGCGGAAATGAAGATTTTCTGTCCGGAGATATGGTAAGTTCCTTCGGTTGTCGGACGAGCGCTGGTGCGAATGTCCGACAACGAACTGCCAGCCTGTGGCTCGGTCAGTGCCATGGTTCCCTGCCATCTACCCTCCATCATAGGGGGCACGAAAGTCTTTTTCAGATAGGCGTTGCCGAAAGTGGTGATCAGGTCGATCGCCCCGGTAGAGACGCCAAGATATCCCTGAGCACTGTTATTTGCCGCCTCAAAGATCATGTGAGCGGTGGAGAATACCGTGTACGGGAGTTGAATTCCGCCATCCTCCAGGTCCGTCGTGGCGGCAAACCATCCCGCTTCGGCGACGGCCTGGAATATCCGCCTCAATTGCGGGTGACTTCGGACACCGCCCTCGCGGTACGCGACCGGATGGCTGTCCATCTCCTTATAAAAAGGAAACATTTCCCGATCGGCCATGTCTTTGGCCGATTGCAGCAATTGTTCGATCTCTTCCTGGCCACCGACATGTGAGAATCGGGGATGC
>CAJBZC010000007.1 GCA_903959965.1 uncultured bacterium | reverse complement strand
TGCATCTGAGTACATTGTAGACGAAATGCGGAAGAAGAACATCTGATCATCGCCCGCAGGGCACATCAATATAAGAAAATGGATAGGAGAAAATCGATAAAAGCGATCGCGCTGGGTAGTCTGGCCAGTGGACTAGTACTGGACGCCTGCAAGACGAAGGAGCCCGCCGCCGGTGATGCCAAAGCGGTAGCCGGAGATAATGCAGGTGCCTCGAAAGGGGTGGACCGTCAGCCGGAGGAAGTGGCACACTACCAAAAAGTGAATTCCACCACCTTCTTCACCGAACATGAAATGGCCACCATCACCATCCTGGCGGACATCATCATCCCGAAGGATGAGGTGAGTGGCAGCGCTTCCGAGGCGGGTGTACCTGAATTCATTGCATTCATTGTGAAGGACATGCCGGACCACCAGACGCCAATGCGCGGCGGACTGCGTTGGCTGGATCTGCACAGCCACCGTCGTTTTGAAAAGTCGTTCCGCGGGTTGTCGGCAGAGCAGCGCTTCTCCATCGTTGATGAGATCGCCTATCCGAAGAAGGCGAAGCCGGAGGTTGCGCAGGGCGTCGCCTTTTTCAATCTGATGCGGAACCTCACCTCCACGGGCTTTTATACTTCACAGATGGGCGTGAAGGACCTCGGTTATGTCGGCAATGCGCCGAACCGCTGGAACGGCGTACCGGCCGATGTGCTGGCGCAGTACGGCGTGGCTTACTCCGAGAAGGAGGAGAAAGAGTGTGTCAAATACGATTGATCCGGGCATTCTAACAACATAAATCAACCTGCCTGCCATGTCTCAAAAAAAGTCTTATCCCCGTCGCCGGTTCCTGCGTGATGCCACGCTTGGTGCGGCTGCCTTCAGCATCGTCCCCCGACATGTACTCGGAAAGGGCCACCTGGCGCCGAGTGACCGTTTGAACATCGCCGGTATCGGTGCCGGTGGAAAGGGTGCCAGCGATCTGGCGGAATTCTCCAAGAGCCCAAAGGCGAACATCGTCGCTTTTGCGGATGTGGATGATCGTCAGATCGGAACCTCTGCCAAGAACTTCCCGAAAGCCAACAAGTATCGCGATTTCCGCGAAATGCTCGAAAAAGAGCGTAACAATATCGATGCGGTATCCGTTTCCACGCCGGACAACACACATGCCGTGGCAGCCCTGGCCGCTATGCAGCTCGGCAAGCATGTCTACCTGCAGAAGCCGATGACCCATGACATCTGGGAGGCCCGCATCCTGACCCAGGCGGCGGAAAAATATAAGGTGGTCACCCAGATGGGCAACCAGGGAGGTTCGGGAGATGGTGTGCGCCGCACACAGGAGCTCATTGCCTCCGGTTTGATCGGGGAGGTCACCTCCGTGCAGTGCTGGACGAATCGTCCGGTATGGCCGCAGGGACTGCCGACGCCATCCGGTACGCATGCGATCCCCAAGGAGCTCGACTGGGACCTCTGGCTCGGTCCTGCCAAAAAGATTGATTTCAACCCGTCATACCTGCCGTTCAACTGGCGCGGATGGTGGGCCTTTGGTACCGGTTCGCTGGGAGATATGGCCTGCCATATCATGGATCCGGTATTCCGTTGTCTGCCCATCGATTTCCCCACGGAAGTGGAAGCCAGTGTGGCTACGCTTTGGCGTGAAATGTGGAACGATACGGTGAACCCCGACAGCTGTCCGCCGTCATCCATCATTCACCTGACCTATCCGAGAAAGGACGATCCGTCCAAGACGATCAGTGTCTCCTGGTACGACGGTGGTCTGCTGCCCAAGCGGCCGGCGGAGCTCCTTCCTGAGGAAGCCTTCGGTAACTGGGACGGCGGTGTCCTCTTCGAAGGCACCAAGGGCAAACTCCTTGCCGACTGTTACGGCGCCAAGCCTCGTCTGCTGCCGACCAAACTGATGGATACCACGAATCTGCCCAGGGAAACGTTGAAGCGCGTACCAGAGGGGCACTACGTACAGTGGGTCAATGCTTGTATCGATGGATACGGCAAGGGCGTGACGAGTTCACCGTTCAGTTTTGCAGGTCCGTTCACGGAGAGCATCCTGATTGGCAACCTGGCGCTCCGCAGCTATTTCATCAAGAACCCGAATCTCAAAGGTTGGGACGATAAGTACCTGGGCCGAAAGAAGCTACTGTGGGATGCGAAAAATATGCGGATCACGAACTTCGAGGAAGCGAACCAGTTCGTTAAGCGCGAATACAGGGAAGGCTGGAACCTGACGCTTTGATGTAGCTACACATATATTTTTGGATAACAGCCCCGCCATTTGGCGGGGCTGTTTGTTTTTTTTCCCCTTCATTGGAAGGAATGGAAAAAGCCAATACAAGATCCTTCGGAGGCCTCAGGATGGCAGCCAGGGGC
>CAJBZC010000006.1 GCA_903959965.1 uncultured bacterium | reverse complement strand
TGACGGGGGGATATCTCTATTTCCCGACACAGTTGGCAAGGTTCAAGACGGACTCACTGAAGAGCTGGACCATCAGCGCGTGGGTGAAGATCCTGAACAATGGCTCCAAGCGGACGATGCTGTTTCAATTGGCGCGCCCGGGCTCCTTGACCGGGAACATCAATTTTGCCTTGAATACCCAGTCGTTTCCCGCTTCCAACACCACGACACTCCGCATTCAGCCGACATTCGCAACGCTGGGTGGTGGTACGCAGGATAATCTCAATAACAACTTGTCCCCTGCGATCGGTATGTCGAAATGGACGCATATCGTGTTGACCTATGAGGCCACGACGGGTGTCTTCAATATTTGGGGAGATGCCGTGAAGATCGGCGGTTTTCCCAATCGCGGTGTGGGCAACAATGTGTTCAAGTCTTATGAGCCAAGTGAGGTGATCATAGGCGCGAACTATAACAGCATTCCCGGGAAGACGGTGAATACTGACGTTACCTTTGCGGCGATGACCGGTCAGATCGATGAACTCCGGATCTGGAACCGTTCGTTGCCGGATGCACAGATCAGGGCCTTGTTCAATCTGGGCAATGCGGGGAAATAATAGCTAGATTTGAATTGGAGCGCAGAGAAAGGAGAAAAGGAGGTTCGCAGAGATAAATACTCCGCGTACCTCCTTTTCTCCTTTCTCTGCGCTCGGATTCCTTCCTCACGCACAAGCAAATAAATATGAAAGAAGGACTTGTCTGCTTGATGTTACTTATGATATCGGGATGCACTGTTCAGAAACAGAGGGAGAGTGATGCTTTCCTCGTAATGGACGCCGGAGACCGCGCGATCTTTGACACGGTGCAGCGTGCTACGTTCCGGTATTTCTGGGACGGGGCAGAGCCTGTTAGCGGGCTGGCCCGTGAGCGGTTGCATAACGATCACGTATACCCGCAGAAGGATTCCACCGTGGTAACAAGTGGCGGCGGTGGCTTCGGGGTTATGGCCCTGATCGCCGGGATGGACCGTGGATGGATCAGCCGTCGGGATGCGCTGAGTCGCTTCGATCGTATCCTGCGTTTTCTGGAAACATCGGATCGATTTCACGGCGCCTGGCCGCACTGGTGGCAGGGCGAAACCGGACGTGTCAAGCCTTTCAGTCGATACGACGATGGTGGCGATCTGGTGGAGTCATCTTTTATGGTGCAGGGGTTGCTTTGCCTGCGACAGTATCTGAAAGACGGTACCTCGGAAGAACGCGCCCTCGCATCTCGCGCTGACAAGTTATGGAAAGAGGTTGAATTCGACTGGTATCGAAATGGACAGGATGTCTTGTACTGGCATTGGAGCCCCAATGTTGGATGGCGCATGAATTTCGCTGTTCGTGGCTATAACGAGTGCCTGATCATGTACGTGCTGGCGGCATCTTCTCCGACGCACGGTGTGAGCCCGGATGTCTATCACAAGGGTTGGGCGCAGCAGGGAAAGATCAATGAAAATCCCTCAGGATATGGGGATGTCAAATTACGGATGCATCATCAGGGGGATGCGGAGAATGCGGGTCCCTTGTTCTGGGCGCATTATTCCTATCTGGGACTTGATCCCCGTGGATTGAAAGATCGCTATGCTGATTACTGGAAGGAGAATGTCGGACATACCACGATCCATTACCGCTGGTGTGTGGAAAATCCAAAGGGATTCAAAGGTTATGGGGCACAGAGCTGGGGATTGACTTCGAGTTACTCCATAAAAGGATATGCCGGGCATGCTCCTTCCATGAAGCGTGACCTGGGCGTGATCTCGCCGACGGCGGCGCTATCGTCTTTTCCGTACACCCCCCAATGGTCGATGGATGCCCTGCGGAACTGGTATCAACATCACCGGGAGAAGTTGTTGGGCCCTTATGGTTTTTATGATGCCTTTAGTGAGTCGGCCGACTGGTATCTGCCCAGGTATCTGGCGATCGACCAGGGGCCGATCGTTGTGATGATGGAAAATCATCGGAGCGGACTGTTATGGAAGCTCTTCATGAGTTGCCCTGAAATCCAGCAGGGGCTTCGAAAACTCGGTTTCGAGAGCCCCTGGCTAAAATGAGATGATGTCAGTACTAATGGTAACGGATACCTGATTTTTTACCGCCGGGCAGTTCTGCTTTGTTGATGATGACTCCTTCTGAGGCTTTGACATGCAGGGAGGGGATAATGCCGGATCCGGATACATTCAGTCCATCGATGGTCAATCCGCGCACATCGTCTGCTGCGACGGAGGGCCTGTAGTCATCTTCCTTCAGCGTCAGCCTGACATTTTTCATGGTGATACCTTCGGCGTGCCGGAGATAGAGTCCCCATACCGGCAGTTCTCCGAACATGCTGAATTCGGGGTACCTGTCTGCGGCTTCGGTGATGATGTGCAGGGAGTCGATCGGCATGAATGCCTTTTCCTTTTTTCCGCCACCTGCATAGGTGATCTCGATGTCTTCCAGCAGGATGTT
>CAJBZC010000005.1 GCA_903959965.1 uncultured bacterium | reverse complement strand
TGATGTTATTGAACAATGACCTATTGCATAGTTTTAATACAAGAAATTGCATGTATATGCATGTTCATCTCAACTGCTCATTGAAATGAAACAAAATGAATATTAGTCTATGAATAAGTGGTGGTGGAACAAAAACCAGATGAAGTAAAGCAGAACAAAGAAATATATAAATATTGATTTTTCTTGAGTGAGGGGGTCACATGATGATGCGTATCCTACAGTTTTTTTACCAAACCAAAGATGTTAATAGCCTGGCATTTTGACTTGCTATAGTAATTCGATTATGCGTAGCAAGTTTGATATATGCACAAAAATTTCTGAATCAAGTTGTTATCCATTTATCTTCACTTCTATGAAATGGACAGAATCATTTTCAGTTGAATTCAAGGATTCAGCAGTTCCAGAAAGCAAAACGCCCGGCATCCTTTTTACATGGATACCGGGCGTATTTATTGGAGACAGGAATTAAAGATATGTCCAGCTGACACGTCCGTCCTTCTCATCTTTCAACTGGATACCCATGGACTGCAACTGATTCCGGATCTTGTCGGACGTTGCGAAATCCTTACGGGAACGGGCCTCGCGCCGGATATCGATCAATAACTGCATCACAGAATCCAGCCGACCCGAATCGGAAGGCTTTTCATCCCTCAAACCGAAAATGTCAACCAAATAAGTCCGGAAAACCTGCTGCAGTCTTTTCAGGGTGGTGGCAGTGATGGATGACAACTGCACATGCCCGTCACGGAAAGAATTGATCACCGGTACCAGCTCAAAGAAATTGGCCATCACCTTCGCCGTGTTCAGATCATCCGTCATGGATTCCTCGGCCTCATCCAGCAGACGCTGGCACTGGGCATCCTGGACGGGATCGCCCGCCTGCTGACCACCGGTGGCCGCAACATCCAGCTTTTCCAGATGTCCAAAAGCCTCCCACATGCGCTTCAGCCCGCGTTCCGCCGCCTGCAACGCTTCATTGCCAAAATCCAGGGTACTGCGATAATGCGTCTGAAGAATGAAAAAGCGCACCGTCATGGGGCTGTAAGGCTGCTCAAGCATAGAATGATGCCCGCCAAAGAGTTCACTCAACTTGATGACGTTGTTGTAACTCTTCCCCATCTTCTTGCCGTTGATGGTGATCATGTTGTTGTGCAGCCAATACCTGGCCGGGATCTGATGGTTGCAAACAGCACTCTGGGCGATCTCGCACTCGTGATGCGGGAACTGCAGATCCATACCGCCACCATGTATATCGAACCGCTCACCCAGATACTTGTTGCTCATGGCCGAGCATTCTATATGCCAACCCGGAAAGCCCATGCCCCAGGGACTCTTCCATTGCATGATATGCTCCGGCGCCGCATGCTTCCAAAGCGCAAAATCACTCTTGTTGCGCTTCTCATCCTGTGAAGACAAAACCCTGGTCGTCTCCAGCTGGTCGTCCAGCACACGACCGCTCAACACGCCGTAAGCCATACCCCTTCCTTCGAAATCGCGGTGGTATTTTTCCACGTCAAAATACACCGAACCATTTACTACATAGGCATACCCGTCAGCAATGATCCGCTCGATCATAACGATCTGCTCTACAATATGACCGGTGGCAGTCGGCTCGATGCTCGGCTCCAAATTGTTAAACTGATGCATCGCCCAGTGGAACATATTGGTGTACTTCTGAACCAGCTCCATGGGCTCAAGCTTTTCCAGCACCGCCTTGGTAGAGATTTTATCCTCCGCCACCCGGCCCTCCTCCTCGAAATGCCCGGCATCCGTAATGTTTCGGACATACCTGACCTTGTAGCCCAGATGCATCAGGTAACGAAATAGAATATCGAACGTGATGAAAGGTCGTGCATGACCGAGATGACTCTCTCCACTCACCGTAGGTCCGCATACATACATACCGACATGTCCGGGAGTGACAGGCTCGAACACCTCTTTCTGTCGCGTAAGCGAGTTGAAGAAACGTAAGGTTGGCATGATGTGAAATTGGAGATGAAAAAAAATCCAGGAGCGCAAAATTACTCCTTTTCAGCCATTCTGAGGTCTGCGATGACCGCATGATGATCTGAAAGCCTCGGCTGGCCGGTAGTCGTCTGTACGACTTCAAATGCATCACTCACAAAAATATGATCGATGCGCAGCGTCGGCAGTTTTCCCAAAATCCGTGATGACGGACTGGTGTATGTTTTACCCAACCCGCTGCCGCTGACAGCAAAAACATCCTGACGGTCACCTTTCAACCGATTATAGGCATAAGAATGTGCAACATCGTTCATATCCATGCAAATGACCTGCGGATACCGACATTGATCCAGTTTCCGGCTGATCATATCCGCCTGTTCAGCATGATCCCGAAAGGTCTGGCGCATCTTTCGAAACAGGCTCTTAGAAGCATAGAGTCCGGTGTCTTCAGTTTTACGGATTTTCTGAAAGGAACTGTAATCGCTGGGCAGAAATCCAAAAGATTTAAGATGAATGGAGTACACCCTGACCGTATCACCTCGCCACCAGATATCTGCAGCTACTGTGTGCTCCACATCGCGATACCTGTCCTTTTCATAACGGATGTTTTCCGTACCTACAATCGGATATTTAGAGAAAATAGCCGTGCCACTGGCCACGGAATTCCAGTTCAGATCATCCCCGGGAAAATAATAATAACGGTAACCCAGCCTGCTCTTCAGAATATCCACCGGATCAGATCCATGATGACTGCCATTATTCGTGAACTCCTGAAAACACACGACATCCGGACGGTATTTTTCGATTTCCCGAAAAATATGCTCATATTTCGAGGCCGAAGGTTGATCGTAATACAAATTGCTGAATGGCGTAAAGAACCGGATATTCCAGGTCATGACCCGGAGCCTTTCAGCGGTAGGCTCCAACTGAAAAGATTCGGATGTCCTGAACGGGAGAACCGAACGCAGCGATCCGGAACAAAGGAGCAATATCGACAATGACAGGATCGACCAGCGGGGCCTGACCAGAAGCCAGCACAATATATAAAGGACATTGAGCAATGCAAAATAGGGGAAGAGCAAGGAAGGAAAACCACTGATGAACGAGTCCCTCGGATCGAGCCCTGTAAGCAGCGCACTCGCTCCGAGCAAGACGGCGGCGACTACATTCGTCGACAATATGAACCTGAGGGTTCTTTTCTCCAGCAGACGCCCCATCTGTACGCTGTA
>CAJBZC010000004.1 GCA_903959965.1 uncultured bacterium | reverse complement strand
CTACAACATGCAGGGCATCGATATCGTGGCCATCAACGACCTCACCAGTCCGACGGTGCTGGCACACCTCCTTAAGTATGACACCGCCCAGGGCCGCTTCGGCGCCGATGTCAAGGCCGCTGATGGCGCCATCGTCGTAAACGGCGAAGAAGTCAAGATCTACGCACAGAAGGATCCGGCACAGATCCCCTGGGGAGCTCATCAGGTCGATGTAGTTCTCGAGTGCACCGGTTTCTTCACCGATAAGGATAAAGCCGCTGCACATATCACCGCCGGCGCTCGCAAGGTTGTGATCTCCGCACCCGCCACCGGCGACCTGAAGACTATCGTTTTCAACGTCAACCATGATACGCTCGATGGTTCCGAAACCATCATCAGCTGCGCGTCCTGCACCACCAACTGCCTGGCGCCAATGGCCAAGGTCCTGGAAGAGAATTACAACATCCTCGCTGGTCTGATGACCACCGTACATGCTTATACCAATGACCAGAACACCCAGGATTCCCCGCATCCCAAAGGTGACCTCCGACGCGCCCGCGCCGCAGCACAGAACATCGTGCCCAACAGCACCGGCGCCGCCAAGGCCATCGGACTCGTACTCCCGAGCTTGAAAGGTAAGCTCGATGGCACCGCCCAGCGCGTACCGACCCTGACCGGATCCCTCACAGAACTGACTGTCTCACTGGGTAAAAAGGTCACTACAGATGAGATCAACGCCGCCATGAAGGCCGCAGCAAACGAAAGCTTCGGATATACGGAAGATGAGATCGTCAGCGGAGATGTCATCGGAATCTCCTACGGATCACTGTTCGATGCCACCCAGACGAAAGTTCAGACCGTGGGTGATACGCAGCTCGTGCGCACCGTATCATGGTACGACAACGAGATGAGCTACGTCAGCCAGCTCGTGCGCACCGTAAACTACTTCGCACAGCTGATCTCTAAATAAAGATCGCATCCCATGATATCCGACAGCAGAGGCCACGCCGGGAATAATCTCCGCGGACCCTCTGCTGTCTTCATGTTGGCCCGTAAATAAACATCATATGCCCAGCTTCTCCTCCTTCGATTTCTCCGGGAAAAAAGCCCTCGTCCGAGTGGACTTCAACGTCCCGCTCGACGATCAGTTCCAGGTCACCGACGATACCCGCATGACCGCCGCACTGCCTACCATCCGTAAGATCCTAGCCGATGGAGGTGCCGTCATCCTCATGAGCCACCTCGGCCGCCCCAAAGATGGTCCGACCGATAAATACTCCCTTCGACACCTGGTCCCGCATCTCTCCGAACTTCTCGGCACAGAAACCAAAGTGCATTTCGTCCCGGATTGCATCGGGGAAACGGCAGAACAGGCCGCCGCTGGTCTCCAGGCCGGGGAAGTGCTCTTGCTCGAAAACCTGCGCTTCCACAAAGCCGAAGAAAAGGGAGATGCGGCCTTCGCCGAAGCCCTCGCCAAACTCGGTGAAGTGTATGTGAACGACGCCTTTGGCACCGCTCACCGCGCTCATGCCTCCACCGCCGTGATCGCATCATCCTTCCCGGCCGACCGCCGAATGTTCGGACTCCTGATGGAAGGAGAGGTCGCCAGCGCCGAAAAAGTACTGCATCAGTCCGAAAAGCCTTTCACCGCCATCATCGGCGGTGCGAAAGTGTCTGATAAGATCCTGATCATCGAAAACCTGCTCGACCGCGCCACTGATATCATCATCGGCGGTGGCATGGCCTATACTTTCATGAAAGCCAAAGGCGGACAGATCGGGAAATCACTCTGCGAGGCCGAACGCCTCGATACCGCCATTGAGATCCTGTCCAAGGCAGCCGAAAAGGGCGTCAACATCCACCTCCCGGCGGATTCTGTCATCGCCGATGCCTTCGACGCGGCGGCCAATACAGACATCGCCCCCTCCGATGCCATCCCCGACGGATGGATGGGCCTCGATATCGGTCCCGTTGCCCGCCAGGCCTTCCATGACGTCATCACCCGCAGCCGCACCATCCTCTGGAACGGCCCGATGGGCGTCTTCGAAATGGAGAAATTCCAGGCCGGTACCCGAGCCATCGCCGAAGCCGTGGCCGAGAGCACCCGTAATGGTGCCTTCTCCCTCGTAGGCGGGGGCGACAGCGTCGCCGCCGTCAATAAATTCGGATTCGACGACCAGGTAAGCTATGTCTCCACCGGTGGTGGCGCCATGCTCGAATACTTCGAAGGGAAAGTCCTGCCAGGTATTGCCGCCATCCGTTGATGACCGGCCTCCGATTTTACCTCGGAGATGCAACCCCGGGAAGTTAAATTGCGTCTTATAACATCGATTAAACATTAACACATGAGCACTAAGAACATCGTACTGATCGTGATCGTCGGCCTGATCGTCCTCCTCGGCGGATGCGGCTGCTCTGGTTACAACAACCTGGTCAACCAGGACCAAAACGTCAAATCCAAATGGGCCAAGGTTCAGAGCGACTACCAGCGCCGGTCTGACCTGATCCCTAACCTGGTCAGCACTGTCAAGGGCGCTGCGGATTTTGAAAAATCCACGCTGGAAGCCGTCATCGGCGCGCGCGCCCGGGCTACTCAGATGAATATCGATCCGGCCAACCTTACGCCCGAAAATATCGCCAAGTTCCAGGCCGCTCAGGGTGAACTCTCAGGCGCACTCAGCCGTCTGCTGGTCACCGTCGAGCAATACCCCAACCTGAAAGCCAACCAGAACTTCCTTGACCTGCAGGCTCAGCTGGAAGGAACGGAAAACCGCATCAAGGTCGCCCGCAACGATTTTAATGATGCCGTGCAGACCTACAACACCGCCGTGAAGACCTTCCCCAACATCATCTACGCTGCCATGTTCGGATTCACCGAAAAAGGCTACTTTGAAGCAGATGCAGGTGCGGAGAAAGCTCCTTCAGTGGATTTCGGGAAGTAAAACGAACCAGCCATGGGATTACTTTCCATCTTCGACCGGTTTCGGTCAGCACAGCAACATTTCTCTGAAGCAGATGAGCAGCGCGTTGTTGAAGCCATCCGCGCGGCGGAAATGCGCACCAGCGGCGAAATCCGGATCTATATAGAACACAGATGCCGATTTGTGGACCCGGTAGATCGGGCAGCTGAACTGTTCTTCGGACTCAAGATGGAACAGACGCAAGACCGTAACGGGGTGTTGATCTATCTCGCCATGAAAGATCGCCAGCTGGCAGTCTTCGGCGACGAAGGCATCCACCGCATCGTCGGCAGCGCATTCTGGAATGGGGAGGTGGCTAAGATCCTCGCCGCTTTCGGGGAACAGCACTACGTCGATGGCATCATAGGCATCATCCGGGACATCGGGGAAGTGCTGCAGGAAAAATTCCCTTATCACTCGGAAGATCGCAATGAACTTCCGGATCACATCATATTCGGCCGGTAGATGAAAAAGACCTGGTTATCCCTCTGCCTCCTGTTCTCCACGCTGCTGGGTTTTTCCCAGATTGAACAGATTATACCTCCGGCGCCCAATCCGCCCCGGTTGGTGGTTGATCTGACCAACACCCTCAGCCCCGATCAGCAACAGGCCCTGGAAGCGAAACTGGTCGCTTACGACGACAGTACCTCCAACCAGATCGCCGTCGTGCTGATACCTACCACCGGAGATTACGAAATCTCGGAAGTTGCCTACCAGCTTGGGCGGAAATGGGGTGTCGGCAACAAGGAAAACAATAATGGTGTGGTACTGCTGGTCGCCAAGAACGACCGGAAAGTGTTCATCGCCCCCGGCTATGGCCTCGAGGGCGCGATACCGGATGCCATCGCCAAGCGTATTGTGGAGAACGAGATCGTCCCCAACTTCCGGGAAAAGGATTTTTACCGCGGTATCGACTTTGGCGTGGATGCACTGATTAAGGCCGCAGCCGGCGAATACAAGGCTCCTGCCGGGTATCGTAAGAAAAAGGGAGGGAAACTGGAAGAAGTCATCGCACTATCGATCCTTCTCATGATCTTCCTGATCATTTTCATTTATTCCAGAATTAAAAAAGGCGGCGGCGGCTCCTTCATGAGCGGCCGTGGCTATCGTAACTGGAACGGGCCTTCCACTATGTGGTTCCCGCCAACCCATATCGGGGGAGGTTCCCGCGGTGGCGGATTTGGCGGTGGCGGAGGAGGTGGTTTCGGTGGTTTCGGCGGCGGCAGCTTCGGAGGCGGCGGCGCCGGAGGCAGCTGGTGAAAACCGGAAGATAAAATATTGAATACAAGAACGGGCATCCATTGGGATGCCCGTTCTCTTTTTGTGCGTCGGTGATCAAATGACTTCAGCCACCTTTCGGTTCACATCACGCATCTTCTCCTCCGCCTTTACCTTCAGATCGGTCGCCTGCTGACGGCCCTTCTCAAAGCCCTCTGTTACCTTCTCCGCCGCCTGTTCCCCTTTCTTTTTCAGCATCTCCCTTGTTTCCTTCCCGGATCTTGGAGCCATCAGCAAGCCGGCAACGGCACCTGCAGCTAAACCTACCGCTGCTGCGGTCAGGATCTTTCCACTTGTCTTCATGGTGTTCTTTTTATGGTGAATGATTAGGTCAAAAGCACCATACAAATATCCGTCGCCTGAATGCCCCTTTTCAATGACCTCCGTCAGGATTCCATGGATCGGGTATGTTTGTAACCCATGAAATCTCCGGCATGCGTGATATTTATCACGAATAACCTGACATACCGACCCCATCTTTGTGCTCCATTACATCATTCATATGGAAATTATCGGCTATCTCGCTTCGCTGGTCATCGGTATCTCGCTTGGTCTCATCGGCGGCGGCGGATCCATTCTCACAGTTCCGGTACTTGTCTATCTCATGGGAGTCGATCCCATATCCGCCACTGCATATTCTTTATTTATTGTAGGTCTGACCAGCCTGGTCGGTGCCTGGCCGAAATACCGACAGGGCCAGGTTAACCTCAAGACCGCACTCATCTTCGGCGCACCTTCCATCATCGCAGTCTATGCCACCCGTAAATTCATCATGCCGGCCATCCCGGCTGAGTTGTTCACGGTCGGCTCACTGGTCATTACCAAGCCGCTGATGATGATGCTGCTATTCGCCGCCCTGATGGTAGCTGCCTCCATCTCCATGATCCGCGGCGGCCAGCATAATGCCGATGAGGATCCCACAGTTGAGCAACGCTTTAATTATCCCCTCATCCTGCTCGAAGGTGCCCTGGTTGGGATGCTGACCGGACTCGTCGGTGCCGGCGGCGGATTCCTGATCATTCCAGCCCTGGTGATCCTGTCGAGGCTCCCAATGAAACAGGCCGTGGGCACCTCGTTGCTGATCATTGCCGCCAAATCGCTGATCGGTTTTACAGGAGACCTCTCTCATATGCAGATGGACTGGAAACTGCTGCTGACTATCTCCGCCCTCGCCATCGCCGGCATTTTCCTTGGAGACGCCCTGAGCAAAAAGGTTGATGGCAATAAACTTAAAAAAGGCTTCGGCTGGTTCGTGCTTGTGATGGGGGTATTTATCATATTCCAACAACTTCAATCCATGCGCTGACATGCAGGTTTCAGAAAAATCCATCATCTGGTTCAACCGCATACTGCGCTGGGTGCTAGGCGCCTTCTTTATCGCCATGGGCATTATCTATGCCAGTGAGGGTGCATGGCCGATCATCCTCATCGGAGCGGTACTCATCGGCACCTCCTTCCTGCGGCCGCGGCGATGCATCGACGACGAATGCAGCATCTGATACCCGAACCTCCACAGCCTTTTGCCGATCCGGCAATCTGCCTTAGCTTCGAACCATGTACACGGCCGGTGTCAAAGAGATCCGTCAGGAACTGGAGGCGCAGTCTCCCAAAGAACTGATCAACATCATCCAGCGCCTCGCCCGCTTCAAACAGGAAAACAAGGAGTTGCTGACCTTCCTGCTCTTCGAAGCGCATGACCTCGACAGCCACCTCGCGGCCGTCAGGGACGAATTGCTCGCATCCATGCTCGATATCCATCCCGAACGGATCTACCTCGCCAAAAAGACCGTCAGAAAGACCCTGCGCCTAGCCAACAAGCACATCCGCCTCATCGGTTCCAAAGCCGCAGAGGCGGAGATCCGCTTGCATGTCTGCCGGCTCCTGCAGCAAAGCGGCCTGCCGATCGATCGAAACCCGGTCCTGCTGAGGATCTTTCAGACGCAGCTCCGAACCGCCCGCAAAGCAATTTCCACCCTTCATGAAGACCTCCAATGGGAGTTGTCGCGCGAGGCTGCTCGCATAGAAACCGACACCG
>CAJBZC010000003.1 GCA_903959965.1 uncultured bacterium | reverse complement strand
GACTGCCCCCTGAATTCGACGGTCTTACCCACCGAACGCTCGGAAGCTACCGGAATGAGTTCGTCGACAGGGAAGTTACGCTCTGCAAGGACCTGCAACACTTTTGTACCGACCAGGCCGGTGGCACCTACGACTGCTACTTTCATGTTTTTACTTTCTTAAGGGGTTTGATGATGGTTAAAAAGAAAAAAGCCCTCCGATATCGGAAGGCTTTTACTTATGTTGATGCATACAAAAAGTACTAACCTTCCATGCTGGGGGAATGTTTTTTGCACTTCTTGGTATGTTTTTTCGTCATATTCATTCGTGGTATAAAGGTAACGGGACTGTTTTTTTCTTCCAAATAAATGTTATTTGACCTTGGAATAGGGGCGGTCGGAAGGATAGCTTGCAGTCATGAAAGGCTGTATTCTCAAGACTTTGGCACTCCTGTGGGCAGGCCCCGTGTTCTGCCAGCCGCTGCAGCGATTTGAGCTGATCATAACAGAGATCATGGCCGATCCGCTGCCTGTCGTAGGGCTTCCGGCGGCAGAATTCATCGAAGTGAAAAACAAATCGAATCGACCACTTCGACTGGATGGATGCAGGATCTCAGACGGAGTAACAACGGGAATCGTTGGAACGGGGGTTGTCCTTCCGCCGGACAGCCTCCTTATCCTTTGTTCGAAAAGTCATGCTTCGGCCTTTGCTGAATTCGGCAGAACCCAGGCATTGGGCACTTTTCCCTCCATCGACAATGATGGTGACGAAATAACCATCTTCAGTTCGGATGGGATGGTGATTCATGCCTTTCGTTTCGAGGCGGGTGATTACCGGAATCCCCTCAAGCAGGCCGGTGGATGGTCTCTCGAGATGATCGATACCCGATTCCCCTGTCATGGCGCTGACAATTGGGCAGCCAGCCAGGCTTTGCGGGGTGGAACACCCGGCCGGGTCAACAGTGTAGCCGGGACCAGGTCGGACATAACTGCCCCGCGAGCGCTCCGCACCTGGGCGGTGGACAGCGTATCCATCATCGTCCAGTTCGACGAAGGACTGGACAGCATCTCAGCGGCTTCCTTATCATCCTATCGTTTGGGGGCGGCTGCTCCAAAAGTCGTCAAGGCCCGACCCATCAGCCCATTCTTTGATCAGGTGTTACTGACCCTTGCATCACCGATGGACCATGCCCGTGTGTATATGCTGGAAGTTAGCGGCATCAGGGATTGTCATGGTAATGCGATGGTCCGACCGACCGCCGTGAAAACGGGAAGACCGGCGCTAGCAAACAGTGGACAGTTGAGGATCAATGAGATTCTTTTTGATCCGAAGCCGGGGGGCGCAGACTATGTTGAAGTTATCAACCTCGGACCCGGCCTGATTGATGGGAGCGGGATCCATATCGGAAATGTCAACAGCAGTGGCCAGGTGGCAAATCTCCGACTCCTTCAAAAACAAGCCAGACTCATTTTCCCTGGAGACCATATCGTATGCACCACGGATCCGGAAGCGGTCTTTCGGGATTATTTCGTGAAAGAGCGGGATTGGCTTTGGAAAATGGATAATCTGCCATCCTATCCCGATGATATGGGATCAGTTGTGTTGATGGATATGACGGGTAATGAGCTCGATAGATTCGAGTACAGGGCTGATATGCATTTTCCACTCATCGGTGAAAAGGAAGGTGTCGCACTGGAAAGGGTACAGCCCTCCAGACCGACGCAAGATGCAGGGAATTGGCATTCTGCATCTTCCCGGTCAGGATACGGAACCCCAACGGGCCGGAACAGCCAGTTCATGGCTTCGGATACGCTTCCCGGAGAGATTTGGCTGTCATCGAAGATTTTATCGCCGGACCTAGACGGGCAGGACGATGCACTCATCATCACCTGGCGATTCCCGACTCCGGGGAACACCCTTTCCATGCGTATACTCGACATTCAGGGGAGGCCGATCATGTTGTTAATGCGCAACAGCCTTGCCGGAACAACAGGGATGATCAGTTGGAATGGGCTTAACGACCGGCAACTTGCTTTGGCGGGTGGACCTTATCTGTTATGGACTGAAGTGACTGGCCTGAATGGAAGCCGCCGCCTGTGGCGGCTTCCATTTTTGATCTCATACCGATGAACCGTAATGGTTTTCGCAAAAAATAGGAGGGCCCTATACTCGGTTTATTGATAATCGCTAACCCAGGATCAGGCGAGTTGGATCTCGAAATTCACCAGGTCAATGAACTGACGAATTCTGGACTCGACATCTGATTTGTCGATCTCCTTCATACGGGTGGTACCAAATTTCTCCACACTGAATGAAGCCATCGCAGAACCCACGATCACGGCAGATTTCATGTTTTCGAAGGAAATATCCTTTGTCCTGGCCAGGTATCCGATGAATCCTCCGGCAAAGGTATCTCCGGCTCCGGTGGGGTCGAACACTTCTTCCAGCGGGAGAGCCGGGGCAACAAATACATGGTCTTCGTGGAAAAGCAGGGCGCCGTGTTCCCCCTTTTTGATGACCAGGTAACGGGGGCCCATTTTCATGATCTCCCGGGCAGCTCTGACGAGAGAGTATTGAGCACTGAGCTGACGGGCTTCACTATCGTTGATGAGGAGTACATCGACATCCTGGAGCACGCGCTCCAGATCGGGCATGGCCGACTCCATCCAAAAATTCATCGT
>CAJBZC010000002.1 GCA_903959965.1 uncultured bacterium | reverse complement strand
CCCGATTTCCTGAGCTGGATGCCCGGATGCGCAGATGTTATTGATTATGAATCTGAAAAGAATCGGGCAGATGCGGTGTTAGAGGAGGCAGAATGGCTTTTCTGTCTGGATTTCAATGCTTTGTACCGTACGAAAAGCATGGAGGCCAAACTAGAGAAACTGAAGGCTGAAAAAATCCTGATCGATCATCATGAAGAACCTCAGACATGGGCTTTTGATTACGGAATCAGCGTGATCCCAAAGAGCTCTACCTCAGAGTTGGTTTATGAGTTCATCAGAGATTCAGGTCACTCCGATCTGCTGGATGATGGGATAGCAGCTTGTCTGTATGCAGGTGTCATGTCCGATACAGGAAGTTTCAGGTTTCCGGTCACATCCTCTACTGTCCATTCCATGGTTTCTGAACTCATGAGAACAGGATTCGACCACTCCCTCGTTCACGAACATATCAATGACAGTTACCTGGAGAACCGTCTTCGTTTCCTTGGACACCTCCTCTCAAACCGTATGGAGGTCTTCTATGAATACAATGCGGCACTGATCTGGATCACAAGAGCTGACCTTCAGCGTTTTAATGTGAAGACGGGTGATACTGAAGGGGTCGCCAATTATCCGCTCTCTATCAAGGGAATCCGATTTGCCGCATTGCTAATTGACCGTGATGAGGAACGCCGTTGGTCCTTCAGAAGCAAGGGGGCCTTCGACTGCAATGGTTTTGCCAGAAAACACTTCGAAGGTGGTGGTCATCACAATGCAGCAGGCGGAAAAAGCCGACAGTCTGTAGAAGACAATATCAAGCGTTTCAAACAAACCTTATCCGAATATCAGGATGTACTCACAAAAAACAATCATAATGACTAAGCGCATCGCCCTGCTCGCAGCCATCATCTCGCTTGTTGGCATCTCCTGCGAAATGACCGGTTACGAAAAAACCAAGTCGGGACTTCGTTACAAGATCTTCTCCGGCTCCGACAGCAAAAGTAAAGGTACCCTAAGACCTGGCAGCATTGTCAAGTTTAATTATCTGATGACCGTCAACGACTCCGTCCTGGCGTCCTCTTACGAAACAGTTCCGGGTTACGACATGGTTGACAGCAATCCCAGACCTCATGATTTTTCTGAGATCCTGACAAAACTCAGCATCGGCGACAGCGCAGTCACATATCAGTTCTTCGATACCCTCGCCAAGTTGAACCCCGGTCAGATGCCCCCATTCCTCAAGAAAGGTTCTAAGATCAAGATGACCATCAAGATCCTGGATACCATCGCAAACGGAATGGCCGGAGTACAGGAAGATGCCATGAAAGAAGAAGCAGTGATTACCGCCCGTGAGATCAAGGGTATCGAAAGATATATCGCCGTCAAAAAGCTGAATGCCCAGAAACTCAACACCGTTTATGTAGTGGTAGAGTCCAAGGGTGACGGTCCTGCAGTTGACTCTGGAAAGTACGTAGGCATTAAATACACCGGATATACGCCAGAAGGGAAATTTTTCGACTCGAACGTAGATTCTACCAAACAGGAGCAAAAGCACCCGATGGAGACATTCTATTTCTTCGCCAAGCAAAACGGTGCCATCAACGGTATGCTGGAGGGTGTGACAGCTTTCAACAAAGGTGGAAAAGGAAAACTCATCATCCCCTCGACCTATGCCTATGGCAGACAAGGTGGGGGTGCTGTGATCAAACCTTACCAGACACTGGTGTTCGATATTGAAGTGGTCGATGTGAAAGACTCCGTACAACAAATGGCTGCCATGCCTCCGATGCCCCAATAAGGCCGAGGATTGTCTCACTTAAATAAAAAGAAGCCCGGATCATTGATCCGGGCTTCTTTTTATTACAAGGGGTGATCATCTCTATTTCCTATGGCAGGCATCCACCAGCATGACAGCCTCCCGGGCTTCCCGCACATCATGTACCCGCAGAATATCAGCCCCTTTCATCAAGGAAATGGTATGCAATACGGTGGTTCCGTTCAGCGCTTCCGCCGTTGTCACTCCCAGCACTTCGCGAATCATCGATTTCCGTGACACGCCCACCAGTAATGGATGCCCCAGCGCTTTCAACACGTCAATCCCGGATAGCAATGCATAGTTATGGGCCAGGGTTTTACCAAAGCCAAAACCAGGATCGATGATCAAATCACGTATGCCAGCTGCCTCACATTCGCGTTGCTTCCGCCTGAAAAATGACATAACCTCAGACAACACATCCTCATAGTGCGGATTGGCCTGCATATTTTCCGGCCTCCCCTGCATATGGGTGCAGATGAACGGCACACTGAACTTTCCGGCCACTGTTAAGATCGCAGGATCCAGTTCACCCCCGCTGATATCGTTGATCAGATCTGCTCCTTCATCCATGGCAGCGCTTGCGACAGAAGCATGATATGTGTCGATGGAAATGGGTAAAACAGGATAACGACTTCTGATCTCCCGTATCAATGGTACCACCCGATTCTTTTCCGCATCAGAACCAATGCTCGAACTTCCGGGCCTT
>CAJBZC010000001.1 GCA_903959965.1 uncultured bacterium | reverse complement strand
ACGCTGTATAGTCGGAACATTAAGAATCTTTTCATGGCTGGTCGTTGCATCAGCGTTACCAAGACCGGACTTGGTCCGGTGCGGGTGATGAAGACCTGCGGGATGATGGGCGAGGTTGTGGGCAAGGCGGCGGCCGTTTGCATTCAGCAGAACGCGTTTCCGAGGGATGTTTACGTTAAGCACCTGCCGAAGCTGCAGACGCTATTGAACAAGCCCGGGTCTGCCAGGATCTGAGTCGGATACAGTTTAGTCTGCGCGAATCTTTTCAACAAGCCCTTTTCGTAGGCTACTCAAATCCTCATTTTCTGTAAGCCTCCATGAAATATTCAGCACCATTTTCCGGAGTATGTGCTTGCGATGGGTTGCCAAAGTATGCATTCTGATGGCGAAGCGATCAGAATTTTTCAAAACTGACTGGAGCTGTCACCTGACCCAAGAGCCATACCTGGAAGGGAATTCCATTCCATGATAGTCGTTGGTTTTCCGAACTTTTAGGATGCTTGTTTGTTTCTAAGGCCTGCCGGTAACCCTGCCGGCAACCCTTATCTTTGCGAAAAAAAATCAAGCATCATATGTCACACGATCCACATCAGAACAGTGCGTCCCACCACGGAGGCGGAGAAGCGAAATGCCCGTTTACGGGAGCAACCACCAAGAAAAGCGCGGGCGGCGGAACAGGAAACCGTGACTGGTGGCCGAATCAACTGAAACTGAACATCCTGCGTCAGCATTCCACCTTGTCCAATCCGATGGATAAGGATTTTAACTATGCTGAGGCGTTCCAGTCGCTCGACCTCGCTGAAGTGAAGCAGGACATCGTCAAGGCCCTGACCACATCCCAGGACTGGTGGCCTGCCGACTACGGTCATTATGGCCCCTTCATCATCCGCATGGCCTGGCATAGTGCGGGTACGTACCGCATCGCCGACGGACGTGGTGGCGGCGGCACCGGCGCCCAGCGCTTCGCTCCGCTGAACAGCTGGCCCGACAACACGAACCTCGACAAGGCCCGTTTGCTCCTCTGGCCGGTGAAGCAGAAATACGGAAAGAAACTGTCCTGGGCGGATCTCATGATCCTCGCAGGCAACTGCGCCCTTGAATCCATGGGCTTCAAGACTTTTGGTTTCGGTGGTGGTCGCGAAGACATCTGGGAACCTGAAGAAGACATCTACTGGGGTTCCGAGACCGATTGGCTGGGCGATAAGCGCTACAGCGGCGACCGTGACCTCGAGAACCCGCTTGCAGCCGTTCAGATGGGTCTTATCTATGTTAACCCTGAAGGCCCGAACGGCAATCCCGATCCGCTGGCATCCGCCCGCGATATCCGCGAAACCTTCGGCCGCATGGCAATGAACGACGAAGAGACCGTGGCGCTGATCGCCGGCGGACACACCTTCGGAAAGACCCACGGCGCTGCCGATCCTTCCAAATATGTAGGTCGCGAACCGGCTGCCGCCCCCATCGAGGAGCAGAGCATGGGCTGGAACAATACCTTCGGAACAGGTAACGCCCAGTACACCATCACTAGCGGTCTGGAAGGAGCATGGACAACCACCCCCGCCCAATGGAGCAATAATTATTTCGAGAACCTCTTCGGCTTCGAGTGGGAACTCGCCAAGAGCCCAGCAGGCGCGCATCAGTGGAAGCCGAAGAACGGCGGCGGTGCCGGCACCGTACCCGATGCACACGTGGCAGGCTTGACGCACGCCCCGACCATGCTCACCACGGACATCGCCCTGCGCGTGGATCCTGCCTACGAAAAAGTATCCCGCCGGTTCTATGAAAACCCGGATCAGTTCGCCGACGCCTTCGCACGTGCCTGGTTCAAACTGACGCATCGCGATATGGGACCCCGCGCCCGTTACCTCGGAGCCGAAGTGCCAGCCGAAGTCCTGATCTGGCAGGATCCTATCCCTGCTGTTGATCATGCGCTGGTGAATGCAGATGATATTGCCAGACTGAAGGCTGATATCCTGGCATCCGGTCTCTCTGTTGCTCAACTGGTGTCCACGGCCTGGGCTTCAGCCTCTACCTTCCGTGGATCCGACAAGCGCGGTGGTGCCAACGGTGGCCGCATCCGTCTCGCTCCCCAGAAATACTGGGAAGCCAATAACCCCGCTCAGTTGTCCAAGGTGCTGGATACCCTGGAAGCTATTCAGCAGGCATTCAATGCCGCACAATCCGGAGGAAAGAAGGTATCTCAGGCGGACCTCATCGTGATCGCCGGCTGCGCCGCCATCGAAGAGGCAGCTCGCCGTGCCGGTCACAACGTCTCCGTACCCTTTACGCCTGGTCGCGCTGATGCCACCGCTGAGCACACCGATGTTGATTCCTTCGCCGTGCTCGAGCCGCAGGCTGATGGTTTCCGCAACTATGCCAAGAAGCGCTACAGCGTGGCCGCCGAAGAACTGCTGATCGACAAGGCCCAGCTGCTGACCCTCACCGCTCCCGAGATGACGGCGCTGGTAGGTGGCCTGCGTGTGCTGAATGCCAACTTCGACCATTCGAAGCATGGTGTCTTCACCGCACAGCCTGAAGTGCTGAGCAATGATTTCTTCGTGAACCTGCTCGACCTTGGTACCAAGTGGAGTCCCGTATCCGATCACAAAGACGTCTTCGAAGGTCGCGACCGCGTTACCGGAGAAGTGAAGTGGACGGGTACCCGTGTGGATCTGATCTTTGGTTCCAATTCCGAACTGCGCGCCATCGCCGAAGTGTACGCTTGTGCCGACGGACATGAGAAGTTCATCCACGACTTCGTTGCCGCATGGGATAAAGTCATGAACCTGGACCGTTTCGAGCTTGCCTGAGCCAGGTACTAACGGTTACGCATACCTTACGATCGAAAGGGCGGGATATGGTTCCCGCCCTTTCATATTTATATTCAGGCCCATCGATATAAATATATGATCAGGATTCGATCGATCAGTATTGGATCCTGTCAAAATAGGCGCTGTTGCCGGATCTTGAGCCATTACCGGTTGCGTACAGGCCCATCATGGTTCCGGTAAACCTGCCGGCGGCGGGTGATCCCAGAAAAGCTCCGTCCACATCTTTTTGTAAGGTCCTCATAGTTGATCCCGGACTACCGTATTCGAATGAATACCATTGCCCTGAGGAACTTACCCGAAGCACGACCTTTCTTGCATGATACGGTACGCGGGCGATCAAGATGTCTTCCGGATCTCCGATCCTGCGTGATGTCAGTTGAAGGATGTCGCCATCCTCTTTCCTGATCAGCGTGTATTTGAAATAATGGTCCTTGTCCCGGAACACGGTCAGTCCGGCTTCTTCATTCGTTTGCTTTGGTTTGAACTTCATCCGGCTGCTGAACCGGGCATGAAAGCGATCCTGTCGGATACCCAGCCAGGAGGGTTGGGTTGTTTCGGAGATGCGCTCCGGTCGAAGACGCAGAGTGACTGAGCCTTTGCGGCCGGAGACAGCCCACCATTTTTCCCGGGGTGTCCGGATGAAGGTCCATTCCGGGGATAGATCTCCCTTAGGGAATGTTGTCCTGCGGATGGATGTATCATCTTTGGGGAGACTGATATGATCAGGATCCTGAAGAGTTGGATCCAGGGTAAGATCCCGGGGTAGTCGGGGCCATCCGTCAGTCCATTCGATCCGTGTCAGAAAGGTCTCTCGTCCGAGGATATGGATGTTCGAATCCAGCGGCCTGCGGGCCAGGAAGGTCATATGCCATTGACCTTGGGCATCCATCACCAGATCGCCGTGTCCGGTGGATGTAACCGGATGTGTCGGGGGTAGCGATCGATGCGTCAGGATCGGATTGGCGGGATTCGATTCATAGGGTCCGAAGATGTTCCTGCTGCGCCAGAAGGATAGCGCGTGATATTGAAATGTACCGCCATGGGAGGTCGTGAGATAGTAATACCCGTCCTTTTTATAGAGATGCGGCGCCTCGAGATAGTCTGCCCCGGATTCGAACCCACCATCGATCGTGCCTTTGAGATGATAATCAGCTGCGTCGAGGATATCCACCTTCGGGCCGATCAGCTTCGCCTGTTTCAGGTCGATCTCCTGCAGGTAGATCTTTCTATGTCGGGCCCATTTTTTATCCTCCGGCGTGTAATTGCCCTGGTAGTAGACCTTCCCATCTTCGTCAAAGAAAAGGGAGGGATCGATACCGGGCGTCTCCATCCAGACGGGTGCAGACCACGGACCACGTGGATCGCGTGCGGTGGTTATGAAGTTGCCCCTTGGTTTACCGGGACGGGTGCCTGTCAGCGTACAGACCACGTAGAACAGGCCATCGTGATAGCGGATGGTTGGCGCATAGAGCCCGCTGCTACCGGGAATACTGTCGAGGTCAAGATGTGCCGGGTTCGAGAGTACATGACCGATCATGCTCCATGCGACCAGGTCACGACTGTGCCAGACCGGCAGCCCCGGAAAATATTCGTTGCTGCTGGTGACGATGTAGTAGTCGTCGCCCGCCCGGCAGATCGACGGGTCGGGGTTGAAGCCGGGGATGACGGGCTTGATCAGGGGCGTTGTCCGGCGCTTATCATCGCCTTGAAACTTATGCTGGGCCTGTATTTCAACGATTGACATACATGCTGCCAGCACGGTCATTAGGTATGCGGTGAAATGCAATTTTCTGTTCATGCTCCACATGATCGTAGTTTTGAAAGGCTGAAGAAAGCAAAAAGATGAAGTTACACATGCATACACTGATCGCCCGCATCGGATTTTCCTTGCTTGTCATGACTGGCTGGACTTGGCCGGTGAGTGTCTCTGCACAGTCGGCCGACCGGCCTCCTTCGGTCAACATGCGTCCCGACAGCACCCTGGATTATTTCCCGGATGAACGCGGAAATCTCATGCCCGATTTCAGTCGGGTGGGTTATCATCAGGGGGACAGGCCCATTCCGGATGCGCATGTCCGGATCGAGATCGCCCCTTCTGATGACGATCAGCGCACGATACAGGCGGCGATAGATCGGGTATCCCGCATGGAGAAGAATGCCCGTGGCCTGCGTGGCGCGGTGTTGTTGATGCCCGGCACCTACCGGATCCCCGGTACGCTGCGGATCGATTCGTCTGGCGTAGTACTCCGGGGCAGCGGGTCGGATACCCGGTTGATCGCCACCGGCAATCGACAGCGATCTCTCATCATTGTGTCAGGCTCCGGGAGTCCGAGGGAGATGAAAGGAACGAGAACTTCGGTCAGGAATACATTCATCCCGACGGGTAGATTTGATTTGAACGTAGATGAGGGGCACTCCTTTAAGCCCGGGGATGAAGTGATCCTGCAAATAGATGCCCGGGATCGCTGGGTCAAAGATTTGAAGATGGACAGGATCGAGGAACGCGCGGGTACGCAACAGTGGGATGCGGCAGGCTATCGCTTCGCCTTCCAGCGGCGCATCCTCTCCATTGACGGTAACCGGGTGGTGGTTGACAATCCGGTCATGATGGAGTTGGATAGTCAATATTTGACGGCATCCCTGTACAAGTATGTGTTCCCGGGTCGAATCTCAGAATCGGGTGTGGAGTTCATGACCTGTATATCCGAGTTCAGTTCAGATGAGGCCGAAGATCATGGATGGCTGGCTGTAGAAATGGACCGGATCGAAAACGGATGGGTTCGCGGGGTGCATTCGGTGCATTTCGGATTGGGTTGCGTATCTCTGAAGGGGCTGGCGAAGAATGTCACGGTAACCGACTGCAGTGCCCGGGATCCCAAGTCGATCATCACGGGCGGAAGACGTTATTCTTTTAGTATCTCCGGACAGCAGAACCTTGTTACCCGTTGTTACAGCCGGGAGGCCCGGCACGACTATGCCACGGGATCGCGTGTCTGTGGCCCGAACGTTTTTTCAGATTGTGTTGCTGAGCGTTCGCACAGTGATGTCGGTCCGCATCACAGATGGACGATGGGAACCCTGTATGACAACATTCGCACAGATAACGAATTGAATGTACAGGATCGGGGGAACTGGGGCAGTGGCCATGGCTGGGCCGGCGTTACACAGGTTATCTGGAATTGTCGGGCCAAGACGATCATCTGTCAGGATCCCTGGATTGGAGGAAAGAACTATCTCATCGGGGGCATCTATTCACGCCTCACCGGAAGGTTGTCCGGGCGTCCGCAGACCAGGGCCGAGATGTCGACCCTTACCGGTTCGCTGCCTTCTTCTCTGTATCATAGCCAGCTAAAAGCCCGGAGTTTCAGAAAATAAATAATCCGTTTATATGGGTTTATGATCTCTGTGGAGCGAGTGTGGTTGAGGAATCACGAAGGGATGAGGGGCGCACGAAAAGTCGGGTCTTCAAGATTTCCTCATGATCGTCCGGAATCACTCCGTGGCGCTGCATTTTTTCGATGAGCAGTTTGCAAGCGAGTTTCCCGAGTTCGAAGGAGGGCATTTCCACGCTGCTGACGGCCGGTGTCACAAGTTGAACGGTCGGTTCGTTATTGAACCCCAACAGTCCGATGTCATGGGGCATCTGCAATCCTTTTTCGCGGATGGCAAGCATGGCCCCGATGGCGATGCGGTCGCTGATGGCGAAGATTGCATCGGGTCGTTTTTTCATACCCAGGAGATCGAGTGTCGCCCAATATCCTGATTCCTGACTGAAGTCGCAGTACATGATCAGGTCGTTATCGACTTTTCTTTTCGCCACCTTGTGCGCTTCGAAATACCCTTTCATTCTTTTTTTACCGATGCCCAGATTTTTGGGGCCTGCGAGAATGGCGATGCGCCGATATCCCTGTTGGATCAGGTGTTCCGTGGCCTGGAACCCTCCCGAGACATTATCGACCCGTACGATCGGTGCTTTCAGTTCGGAGGAGCTTCGGTCAAACTGCACCATGGGGAGTTTCCGCTTCAGGATCTCCTGCAGATGGTCGAAGATCTTTGTTTCACTGGATACGGATACCAGTATGCCGTCCACCAGGCTCTCCAGCAGACGCTTTGTGTTGGCCAGTTCACGCCCATAGGATTCATTGCTCTGGCAGACCATCACGGTGTAGCCTGATTCCAGGGCGGCTTCATCGATCCCCCGGATCATGGTGGAGAGTACATTATCAAGGTTTGGAACGATCACTCCGATGGTACGTGTCTGTCGTTGTTTCAGACTCAGGGCCAGTCGGCTGGGGGTATAACTCAGCGCTTCTGCCAGTTCCAGGACCGCATGTCTTGTTTCCGGATTGACATCCGGGGCATTCCTAAGCGCCCTGGATACCGTGGACAGGGATAGGTTCAGTTGCTTTGCGATGTCTTTGATGGTGACCTGGTCGTCCATTACCGACTGATTTTCCGGTTGAAGGTAATATAATCTGCTGCATTACCGGTAACCTTGCCGGTAACGTTGCCGGCATATAAATATGCTAAAAAATGACAT
This sequence comes from uncultured bacterium, assembly GCA_903959965.1. Lineage (GTDB taxonomy): Bacteria > Bacteroidota > Bacteroidia > Chitinophagales > Chitinophagaceae > Pollutibacter. The sequence goes on along the minus strand of CAJBZC010000001.1, from coordinate 3,734 downwards.
TTGATTAAATAAAATCTATTTATATACCCTTAAATTGGTCAATTATTTTTTAAATATTCAACATGTGTGGATGTGAATAAGATCTGGAATAGGCGTAGCATTACCATGCTTTTTGAGGATCGGTTGTTAGTTCGTATGAAAAAGGGTTGATCTGTCCGAAGGATTGCATGATTTCCGGTAGAAGTGCATTGCAATGAAGCATGTGCGGAAAGTCAATGGTCAGGCGGTATTTCGACCCACTTACTACGGGTTTGATTGTCGAATCCCTGTCAAGGTTTAAAATAAAGGAAACAAATGTTGAAGACGAATCGAAGAGAAGGCCTGCCCAGGTGGTCGGTCGCATGTATCAGAGGGTTTAGCCTGGTGGTGGCCCTGATTGTGTTTACTACTGTTCAGGCGCAGCAATTGACGGTCTCCGGTGTCGTGAAGGACGCAACCGGAAAGCCTATTGAGGGCGTGAGTGTTGGTGTGAAGGGGCAGCCGGCCGGAACCCTGACGGATGAGAAAGGGCGTTATAGCCTCAAGGTGCCTGATACGAAATCCGTCATTGTGTTCTCTTCCATCGGATTTACGGATATGCTGGAAACCGTTGGTACCCGGAAGACGGTGAGTCCTGTCATGACCCAGGGCAGTTCCAATCTGGAAGACGTTGTTGTAGTAGGTTACGGTACACAAAAGAAGCGGGATGTTACGGGTGCCATCACTTCGGTGAACAGCACCCAGATCACGCAGCGTCAGCCCAAGGATCTGGCGGATGCGTTGCAGGGCCTGGCTCCGGGTCTTCAGATCGCACAGGCCTCCGGTCGGCCCGGTGCGGATGCCTCGATCCGTATCCGCGGCATAGGCACCCTCCAAGGGGGCGCCGATCCGCTCTTCATTGTTGACGGCGCCCAGGGTGTTGACATATCGGGTCTGAACCCTAACGATATCGAATCAGTGGAGATCCTGAAGGATGCGGCCTCCGCTGCCATTTATGGATCCCGGTCTGCCAACGGCGTCATCATCATCACCACTAAGCGTGGCCGGGAGGCAAAGCCCCTGATCCAGGTCAGATATATGACCAGCGGGAGCCAGCTGTCGCACAAGATCGAGCAGGCCAATGCCCAGGAGCGTCGCCTGTATGAGTTCAAACGCAGCGGAGGGGGCAACCTCAATGCAGATTCATTGAATCCTTCATACAATGCCGATAACGATCACCAGGATCTGCTCACTCGCACGGGGATCCGTCAGCAACTTGACCTGAGTGTCAGCGGGGGCAGTAAGGGGCTGAACTATTATGGAGGTATTGGCTATCTCAATGACGAAGGCATCATCCTCAACAGCTATGCACGTACGCTGCGTGGCCGTTTCAATATGGATTACAAGCCCAACGCCAAATTCTCCGCAGGCAATAACCTACAACTCTCCTACACCACCGAGAACCGTATTGATGACGGCGCTACCCTCCAGCAGGCCATACAGCGGCCGCCGACCTTTCGGATCTACTACCCCGACGGCACGCTGGCACCCGTTCAGGGCGGACGCCGTAACCCGGTCGCAGAGGCCCTGTATCGAAAGAACGAATACGAGATCCTCTCAATGAATCTCTACACCTACGCGAGCATCAATTTCAGCAAAGACCTTAAGTTCACCACAGATGCCAACATCCGGGCGACCACTCAGGAAAACCTGCGGTTCATCCCGCGTATTCTGAGTACCGCCACACCGGCAGATAACAGCGGGGGCATTACCTCGAGCCTCCGTGGCTACTGGATGGCGCAGGCCTACTTCAACTACAACAAGAAATTCGGTAGCGATCACAGCATCACCGCTGTGCTTGGCACCAGTGCCGATAACGACTTCCTGCGTACGGCTACGGTCAATGGCACCACTTATGTATCCGAGGAAGTGCTGACGCTGAATTCGCCGCAGGTCATTACGCTCAATACCAGCAGTGAAACCCGCAGCACCTCTGTCTCCGGCTTCGGCCGCCTGGGTTACAGTTATCGTGGTAAATATCTGTTCAACAGCAACTTCCGGGCGGATGCTTCCTCGCGTTTCGGTAAAGAAAATCGCTGGGGATTCTTCCCTTCCGCCTCTGTGGGATGGCGATTCTCTGAGGAGAAATTCATGGGATGGGCCGGTAAGTTTCTCGATGAGGGAAAGTTCCGCGCCAGCTGGGGACAAACAGGCAACGACCGGATCGGTGCCTATGATGCGATCCAGCGTTATGCCTTTGGTGATAATTTCTATAATGGCGCTTCCGGAGTCGCCCCCTTCGGTACTTTCGGCAACAGCCGGTTGAGCTGGGAGGCCACCAGCCAGACGAACATTGGTCTGGATCTGGCCTTCTTAGGCAACAGATTATTGGTGAATGTCGACTACTATGATAAGATCACCGACAAGTTGCTCTATCAGGCGCCGCTTCCCCTGGAGACGGGCTTCAATAATGTCAACGTAAACGTGGGATCGATCCAGAACAAGGGACTTGAATTCCTGGTAAACTATACGCCGATCCGCAAGAAGGACCTGCAGTGGAACATCATCTACAACATGTCGTTTAACCGTGCCACTGTTCGCAGTCTCTACGATAACATCTCCCTGCGTTCGGCTTTCTGGCTGACGGAGCCGGGTGGATTGCTCGGTAACTTCTATGGTTGGCGTGCACTGGGGGTTTATCCTTACAACGAATCGAACGCCTATGACGGCAGCTGGAATCGTCTGATGCCGGTCATTGGTACCAACGGGCTGCCCACGGGCGAGTACACCCTGGGGGGCAAGCCTTACACGGGTAAAGTAAACCGCATGTACACGCAGGGTAACCTGCTGCGTGGCGGTGATGTGATCTGGGACAATCTTCGTCAGGACAGCGTGATCGACGACAACGACCGGATGGTGCTCGGGAATGCGCAGCCCAAATTCATCGCAGGTCTGTCCAATACCGTCACCTGGAAAGGGCTTAGTCTCGCCTTCAACTTTTATGTCAGCTGGGGAGCACAGATCTATAACAAAGGACTGGCAGATCTGAACAACCTGGGTACGGTGAATATCACTCCTCATCCTGACTATATTAGGAATGCGTGGTTCAAGCCCGGGGATCAAACCAAATGGTACATCGCGCAGAACAATGCCATGGGTAACTCCCGCAATCTGAGTTCGCTGTTCCTGGAGGATGCCTCCTTCATTCGTCTTCGTAACCTTCGGTTGAGTTACAACGTGCCGTCCAAGATCGTCAGCCGTCTGAAGACAAAGGGCATCAATGCTTTTCTGTACGGAAACAACCTGCTGACATGGACCAACTATACCTGGTTCGATCCGGAGATCGATTTCAATAATCCGCTCGAGATGGGTCTGGACAATGGACGTTATCCACGCAACCGTGAAGTAGGCGGCGGTATCAACATCAATCTCTAATGCATTCAGATATGAAGAAGATCCTTTTATACCTCATGCCGGCCATGCTGCTGCTGACCGGTTGCGAGAAATTCCTCGACCAGCAGCCAATATCTTCCTTGTCCACCGAATTGTTCTGGAAGACAGCGGAAGACGCCAACCTGGGCAATGCCGCGATCTACGACGGATTGCAAAAGACACTCACCGATTGTTATATCGACTGGGGTGATGCGCGTTCCGATAATTTCACCTATTCCGGAACCGGAGATTATCAGATCCTGGTGACCATGAACGGGCTTACCTCTTTGACGACGACCGCCAACTGGGCAGATCTTTACATGACCATTGCGCGTGCGAATGTT